>DAOWAH010000022.1 GCA_030634675.1 Fidelibacterota bacterium | reverse complement strand
GAAGATCCACTGTTTATTCTGTACACTTCCGGATCGACCGGGAAACCAAAGGGCGTGCTGCACACTACCGGTGGGTACTTAGTCTTTACATCATATACCCATGAGTTGATCTTTGATTATCATGAAGGCGATATCTACTGGTGTACGGCCGATATCGGTTGGGTGACCGGTCACTCCTATATAGTATACGGACCGCTGGCCAACCGGGCTATTACCGTTATGTTTGAAGGTGTACCAAATTATCCTGATTTCGGTCGTTTCTGGGATATTGTTGACAAACATAAGATCAATATTTTCTATACCGCACCTACCGCTCTGCGCGCGTTGATGCGGGAAGGTAACGATTGGGTAACCAGAAATGATTTATCGAGTCTGCGCCTACTTGGCACGGTTGGTGAACCGATCAAAGAACCGGAATGGAATTGGTATTACAACATTGTTGGTAAGGGTAAATGCCCCATCGTCGATACTTGGTGGCAGACTGAAACCGGTGGTATTCTGATTACCCCGTTACCAGGCGCTACCCCCTTGAAACCAGGTTCGGCCACGCTGCCCTTCTTCGGTGTCCAACCGGTACTGTTAACGGAGGATGGAAAAGAGATTGAAGGTAATAGTGTCTCCGGTCTGCTGGCTATTAAATCAGCCTGGCCTGGAATTATGCGTACCCTGTACGGTGATCATCCCCGGTTTAAGCAGACCTATTTCGCCCTCTACCCCGGTTATTATCTGACTGGTGACGGCGCCCGCCGTGACGAGGACGGATTTTACTGGATTACCGGTCGTGTGGATGACGTACTGAATATTTCCGGTCACCGGATCGGTACTGCCGAGGTGGAAGGCGCCATCGGTAAAGCCAACGACGTGGCTGAAGCCGCCGTTGTTGGTTACCCCCATGATATCAAAGGCCAGGGTATTTATGCCTACGTAACTTTGATGAGTGGCGTGGAATCGACCCCGGAAATTGAAAAGGATATTATTCAAACCGTACGGCGGGAGATTGGTCCCCATGCTACACCGGATAAAATCCAGTTTACTCCGGCTCTGCCGAAAACACGTTCCGGAAAAATCATGCGCCGGATTCTGCGTAAAATTTCCGAAAACGAAATCGACAAACTAGGTGACATCTCAACCCTGGCTGATCCCAGTATTGTAGCTGCCCTGGTCGATGGCCGTAAGTAAACAGTAAACTCTATTTTGTGAGAAAGGGGCTTCAGTTGATGCCCCTTTATTATATCCGCCTTCACTCCGATTCATCGGAGCTACGGCGTGATGTCGCCCAGTGTGGATCATAGTAGCTCAAAGAGCAGAAGGGGAATCTCGAGTGGATAACCGCGTCGAAGCCGAAGGCGAAGACGGGAAGTTAATTGTAACCACGGGTTCACCCGTGGGGCTCCATTATAATTCTGAGTATGAGTAAAGTGAACTGTGTTCGTAATCAAAAAGGGCTGACTTTTCAGCCAGCCCTCAGGTTATAGAACAAGTTGTGAGGTGTAGACTATAAATCAGACGGGGGATGGACTAAGCATTTTTTAATTCACCGACTTGGCAAATCGAATTTCCGCAGGTACAAACGATGAAATCCATATCCTGCATGCCGGCGTAATCGTCATAATATTGACTCCAACGCTGACCACAGTGCTCACAGTATAATTCATCGGGATGATAAAAATGAAATGGATCTTTGACTGTAACAGGGGTGAAAGTGGCGTATTCCATAGCATTTCCTTTAAAATCTTGATAGCAGTGTACAAAAGGCGTACAGAATATAAAACTACAATTTTTCTTTAGCAAGGGATATCTATTGAGAAATAATCTATAAGTAATCTAACTTCAGCGGTCGTTTAAATTGTTAATGTAAAAATAATAAATCATTATAGAGGAGAAATCATGGCTCATCTGAAGCAAATGACTAATACCGATAAACTCTGGAAAGATGTGACATTTGATCTGATTGCGCTGGGGGTATTTGAGGAACCGGAACTCACTAAACTGGGACAGGAAGTCGATCTGGTAATCGGTGGACAAA
Organism: Fidelibacterota bacterium; assembly: GCA_030634675.1. The sequence continues at coordinate 10,333 of DAOWAH010000022.1, read as the reverse complement.
TTACTACAGCAATCGCCAACGGTGATATTAAAGGAAAGGCCAAGGAAGCCACGATATTCTTTGGCAGTGATTTTCGTGTTCTCGTGGTTGGCTTAGGGAAAAAGGAAAAATTTGATTTTGAAGTAGTGCGCCGGGCATCTGCTACTGCGACCAAAATGGCTATCGACAAGAAATATGCCAACCTGGCTCTGGAAGTATTTGGTTCGGATGTATCTGCCAGTCAGGCTCTGGCAGAAGGTGTTATTATGGGCAGTTATCAGTTCCTGAATTATAAAAAAGAAGATGAGGATCAATTTGAATTAGTCAGTGCTGTAGCCTTAAATGCCGATGCAGCAGAGATTGAGAAAGGTAGCAAGATTGGAGCTGCAGTTTGTCTGGCCCGTGATCTGGGAAACCATCCCGGTAATGTAGCTACACCGACTTACCTTGCCGATAATGCCGGGGATATTGCCCGGGAAGGCGGCATGAAACTGACTGTATTTGATCGAAAGGAATTTACTGAAATGGGCATGGGTGCCCTGGCTGGTGTGGCTCAAGGCAGCGATGAACCGCCAAAATTTATCCTGCTGGAGTACAATGGTGGTGGTACTGAAAAACCAGTTGCTCTCGTTGGTAAAGGTCTGACATTTGACAGTGGTGGTATCTCGATCAAACCGGGCGCCAATATGGATGAAATGAAATTTGACATGTGTGGATCGGCCGTGGTTTTAGGTGTTATGAAAGCGGTTGCTGTGTTAAAACCACAAATGAATATTGTGGCGGCGATCTCATCCACCGAGAATATGGGTGGTGCCAAGGCCTATAAACCGGGTGATATCTTGACGGCCTATAATGGCAAGACCATCGAAGTATTGAACACTGACGCTGAGGGTCGGTTAATTCTGGCGGATGCTCTGGCCTATGTTAGTAAGCACTTCGATCCGGAATTTATTTTTGATTTCGCGACCCTGACCGGTGCCGTTTTGATTGCGCTGGGGCATATTGCCACCGGCATTCTGGGAACCGATGATGAGTTGCTCGACAAAGTCAAGCAGGCTGCCAAGGTAACCGGCGAAAAATTCTGGGAATTGCCTCTGTGGGACGAATATTGCGAGCATGTCAAATCGAAGATTGCCGATGTAAAAAATATGGGCAAATCGCGCCAGGCCGGTACGATTGCCGGGGCCGCGTTCCTGAAGGAGTTTGTGGGCGAAGATATTCCCTGGGTCCATTTCGACATTGCCGGAACCGCCTGGAGTGATGAGGAGGTACCCTACAATGTGAAGAAAACCGCATCCGGGGCAGTAGTTCGAACTGTTCTGGAGGTAATGGGAGTGTGATTCTATCTAAGCCCTGAAAACTGACAACTGTTTTCGCCCCCATAGCGCAAGTCGTATCCGGGGGCGATTTTATTTATGATCGTGGTTAATTAATTTCACCCATTCTAATTGGAGGAATTATGCCTGATTACCCAAGTCGCGCCGAAGCGCTGAAGTTATTTTTTGGATATACAAAAACCGAATCCCTGCGCAAGCACGGCCTGGCCGTGGAACAAGTGATGCGAAAGCTGGCTCAAAAATATGGTGAGGATGAAGAATTATGGGGCATCACCGGACTGTTGCACGATTTTGATTATGAAAAATTTCCGACTGCCGATGAACATCCTTATAAAGGAAACGAAATCCTAAAAGCCAAAGGTTATCCCCGGGAAATGCTGGACGCTATCATGGGTCATGCCGATTACAGCGGTGTTCCCCGGGAAAGCTTGCTTGCTAAAGCTCTGTTCTCCTGTGATGAATTATCCGGTTTTATGTTTGCCGTAACCTATGTGCGCCCGTCCAGAGCGGTTGCGGATGTTAAGGTGAAATCGGTGACGAAAAAGTTAAAAGACCGTAGTTTTGCCGCTAAAGTCAGCCGGGAAGAGGTGGAAAAAGGTATTGCGGAACTCGGTGTTGACCGGGCTGAGCATATTCAGTTTGTGATCGATGCGCTGAAAGAGAAAGCCGCGGAGCTGGGACTGGCTGGCAGGGAGTGAGCACGTAGCGAAGAGCCTTGAGCAAAGAGCCTGGAGCAGGGAGCAGAGGAGATGAGGAGCTGGGGAGAACCTGGAACCCAGCACGGAGAGTGGAAACCGGAGCACGTAGAACATAGAACTGACAAACTTATCAACAGACTTTTTACCGGGTCCGCAACGTAATTTAACCCCACAATCTAAAGAAGAGTGTAACGGTATTTATCCCTTCGTCTTGTACATACGGATCATTTGCTGCACTTTGCTTCCGGGCTCGCGCAAGAATAAATTAATACACAATTAATTGGTTTAATACATTGACTGGTAAACTTTTTGGGAGATGAATATGGGATACAAAAAGGAAATTAAAATACATGCTTCAATTGAAAAAGTATGGAATTCCTGGACGAATGAAGAAGCGACCTCAAACTGGCTGGCACCGAAATCGCATATAGTATTTGAAGATGGGGGACCATATGAGTTTTTCTGGGATGACAATCCGGAAAAGGATAGCACAATCGGATGCAAATTATTGAGAATCGAAAAAAGAAAGATTTGTTTTGAATGGCAAGGAAAAAGTGAATTCCTGGATATGTTCAGAAAGCCCTATGGGAAAACCATTATAGAAGTAAATTTTATTGAAGAAGAAAATGGTGTTAAAGTAAAAGTAAAACAAGAAGAAACAAGAAATCTGGAAAAATGGAGTGAATATGACGAATGGATGTCGGGAGCTTGGGAATATGCGCTTTCTTGTTTGAAGGAGTATTGCGAAGAAAGCACGGAAGAGAAAAAAGAGAAGAGGGCTTGTTGTTAAAGGAGTAAACAAAATAAAGAACCATGGTTTCTTCCAAGGAGTCTCTACGAGCTAACCGTGGGCTAACTGAAAAACTATTCTTAAAATTACGGAACGATTTCAATTTAGTATTGTAAATTCTGTTTTAAATAGACGCCTGAAAATAACTCAGCATGACGACCAATTGAATAAATCCATTAAATTACTCTTGCTACACGCGCTGGTGATTACCGGACTGTTTGGGCAGTTCGGGATTTTCGACTCTGCGCAGGAACGATTTGACCGGGGTGTAGAAAGTTTTAATGAAGGACGTTATGACAGCGCAGCCGATATTTTCAGGAAACTGGTTCGATCCGGTTATCCGGAATTAATAACTGCCGCTACCATGATGCTGATGAAAGCTGAGTACCATTCCGGTAATCCGGAAGCAGCCCGGGAAACAGGCCGGCGCTTTATTAACCTGTTCCCTGACAGCAGATATATCACCGACATTCATTTTTGCTACGGCGATATTTTCATCGCTGAGGGACAGCCGAATGAAGCTTTGCGAATGTATCTTACCGCTCGCCGACTCAGTGATCAGCCCATAACTCAGGATTTAATTGACTCACGATTGCTGCGGTTGATCGGTCTTGGAATACCGGTTGATTATATCCAAAATCTGCTGATTACCGAAGCTAATCCAAGCAACCGTGCGATTCTGCATTTAGCATTAGCTTTTTCCCATTTAATGGCGGGTCATCCGGATGAGGCAGCGGAAGCATTACATCAAATCGGCCGTGATGAATTGCCGCAATTACATAGCGACCTTTTTCAAACTATCCTGCGCCAGACCTATCAACCGGGGCAGCAGGTTTTATCAGTGGCTGTTATTCTACCATTAAGCGGGTCCGAAGCAGGTTTAGGGAAAACCTACCTAAAGGGGCTAAAACAGGCTATCGATGATCTGAGCGGGGCCGGGTTCAGGGTTGCTTTATCGATTTATAATAATAACAGCGATGCGGTGGAATCAGTTTTAGCCGTCCGGCAATGCGCCCTGAACCAAAACATTAAATTAATTCTGGGTCCCCTGACGACCGATAATTCGATTGCCGCTGCCGCTGCCGCCCAGGAAGCCGAAATTCCGATTATTATACCGTTATGCTCACAGGATAATCTTAGCATGATAGGTGATTTCGTCTTTCAGATGAATGCTACCCTGACCATGCGGGGTAAATTGGCCGCCCGCTACCTCGCCCAGGAATTGGATTTGGACAGTCTCGCGATAATCGCGCCCTTCGACGATTTTGGGCATACTCTCACCGATGCATTTTTGACCGAGATTGATATACTCGACAAAACTGTAGTTGCCGTCGAATGGTATACTGGTATTCCCGAAAATCTGCGCCATCAGTTCATGGAATTGCGGAAAACCGCCTTCAGTCTGCAGGAATCTGACGAATATGATGAGTATCTCGGGATGGAAATTGATAGTCTGGATGCCATGTTTGAAATTCCTGAAGATATTTTTTTTGAAATCCCCGAGTCCGATGATAAACCACTGACCAGGTCGGATTCGGCCAAGATTGTTCTTGAAACGATCCAGGGCATTTTTATACCGATTCATCCCGGGCACGTTCAATTTCTCGGTACCCAGTTTCCAGCCTATAATCTATACACTCAATTGATGGGCAATGAAAACTGGTTAGACCTGGAAATATTGAATCAGGAAATAATTGGCCCGCACCTTAATGGTATGCTATTCATCTCTAATTATCTAGCTCCCGCTGATTCTTCCACAGTGGAAGAACTACGGACCGGTGAAGATTCTGATATTCGTTATTATTACCAGGGCTTTGACAGTGGCTTGTTATTATCGAATCTCACACAGGCTGGATTGAATTCCCGTGCAGGTACGAAAGCGGAATTAGAAAACCTGCACCAGTTCGTTGGATTGACCCAGATTGTTACTTTTGCCGGTGAAAATAATAATGTCAATTCCGCTCTACGCGTTTTGAAATATGATAATCAGGAAATAATCGATATTGGCTTTTTTAATGGCGATTCGATTATTGTTTCTAATCCTGCTATTCCATAATAAATAAGCTAGATTATCAAGTTGAGTTAATAGTTGGGAGAATCGTTTTTAGATTTTTCGCCCCAGTTGAATATTCCCGGGCTAGTCGCTGCAATCTCAGTTCGTACAGCTAATAACAAGGCTGAATTAAAGCGCGGGCAATTGATAGAGAAGTTGGGTTTACCAGATCAATTATGCATTCCGGTCCAGATTCATTCAGCCACTGTACGGATCGTACAACACGCAGGCACTTACTCCGCTACAGATGGGTTAGTCACCACAACTAAAGATCTGGTCCTGACGCTCCAAGTCGCCGATTGTATACCCTTGTACCTTGTTGATCCTCTTCGAAAAGTTACCGGACTGATTCATGCCGGTTGGCGGGGCGCTGCTTCCGGAATTATTTCCCAAGCGCTAGAAAAGATGCTACAAGTCGGATGCCGGCCAGAGCAGATAAAAGTAGTAATCGGACCCTGCCTGCGTTCAGTTAATTTTGAGGTAGGGCCAGAAGTTGCCCGGTTTTTCCCAAAACAGTTTACACAACCCGGTTCGGGAGACCGTTTTCTTTTGGACCTGTCGGGTTTTGTAATTGGTGAGTTACTGGATTCAGGTTTTCAAGCCGTCAATATTTTTGACACCGGTCTGAGTACTTATCCAAATCCTGATAGTTTTCATTCCTTTCGTAGAGACGGAAAGGCCGCCGGACGGATGAACGCTATGCTCGGCTGGGCCAATAATCTCCTGCATCACGATCCTTTATACAAATAATATTACCGCCTAAATTCCGCCTGCAAATTTAACTTAGATGAATTTACTTGAAGCAATATTACTGGGAATCCTGCAAGGTTTCACTGAATTTTTACCGATCAGCAGTTCCGGGCATCTGGTTCTGGCAGAACATCTGCTCGGTGTAACTGTACCGGGCTTATCATTTGAAGTTGTCGTCCACCTGGGCTCACTATTCAGTATCCTGATAGTCTTTCGCAAAGATTTGCTGGATTTATTGCGGTCACTTAGTACTAAACAAACGCAACACTTTATTTTAATAATCATTGTCGGAACAATCCCGGCCGTAATAATTGGTCTAATGTTTAAAGGATGGTTTGAATCGGCTTTTAATAATATCATGCTGGTAGGGGGAGCATTATTATTTACGGGCTTTACTTTGATAATTACCCGGTTTGCAAAACCGCGTGGTAGTGAATTGACAATACCGATCGGATTGGCCATCGGCCTTGCTCAATCAATGGCTATCACACCTGGGATTTCACGGTCAGGTATAACTATTGCTACCGCGCTGTTTTTGGGTATAGCCGGACCCCAAGCAGCCCGATTTTCATTTTTACTCGCTATTCCGGCGCTAATCGGCGCCGGACTTCTAACGGGTTTTGACCTTTATTCAACCGGGTTTAGTGAAATATTGACCCTGTCGATGATTGTGGCTTTTTTCAGTTCGCTGCTGGTAGGAATAATTGCTCTGAAATGGCTGATGAAGACTTTACGCTCCGGACAGTTCCACTGGTTTGGTGTTTACTGTCTGCTGATTGGCCTTATAACTTTGATTGGTCAAAATTAATATCCATGGTTCTGCAAAAATTGAATAAAAGATGATCGCTTTACCCTTTATTAACAGACCGGAAAAATCGGAGGAATATTAATGTCGGCCGTAGCAATCGGGTTTATTGTTTACTTGGTTGGAATCCTGATTGTTGGTATCATTGCAGCCCGGATTACAAAAACTTTGCCCGATTATTTGCTGGCAGGACGGCGGCTGGGACCCTGGGTAGTGGCCTTTTCGGAGCGCGCTTCCGGGGAAAGCGGCTGGATGCTGTTAGGATTAACCGGTCTGGCCTACGCATCCGGTCTTGGAGATCCTTCTGGGTTTAAACTGGAACCTGCTTTTTGGACTGCTGTAGGAGGGGTGTCCGGCATTTTAGCTTCCTGGTTTCTGATTGCCCGTAAATTGAGATTGGCCAGCGAACAGTTGGGTGCCTTAACCTTACCGCGCTTTTTCGAATTGCGATTTAGCAAATCCGATCCGGTGATCCGGCTGACTGCAACTGCGATCATTACTTTTTGTTTTGCATTTTATATCGCCGCCCAATTTGATGCAGCCGGAAAATCATTGGAACAAGCCTTTGGATGGCCACATCTATCCGGAGTTTTAGCCGGTGCGGCGATCATTGTGTTTTACACCCTGCTGGGCGGATTTTTTGCCGTTGCCTGGACTGATTTTGTTCAGGGTTGGATTATGTTGATCACCTTGGTCGTTTTACCGCTCGTAACGCTTTCACAACTTGGTGGTTTTGATGGCCTGGCCGTGCGTATCAATGCCATAAATCCTGAATTTCTGTCGCTTACCGGTGGCCGTGATGGCTGGAAGTTAATTTCAGGGATTCTGGGTGGTTTTGGGGTTGGGATGGGTTATCTTGGACAACCACATTTATTGGCGCGCTACATGAGTATTAGATCTGCAAATGATATCCGCGTATCGCGGCGGATTGCTGCTGTCTGGGCGGTATTGGCCTACGGAGGTGCGGTACTAATGGGATTGGTGGCCCTGGCTTATTTTGGCCCTGATCATTTTGCTGATCCGGAAAAGATGATGCCCGAGTTGGCGATGACAATTTTTCCAGCCTGGTTTGCCGGTATTCTTATTTGCGGTGCCTTGGCCGCCATGATGTCAACCGCAGATTCCCAATTATTGGTTGCCACATCATCAATTTCAGAGGATGTCTATCACCAGACTTTTAAACCGGAATTGAGTCAGAAACAGTTATTATTAATATCAAGGATTGTTACCCTGATTCTTGGAATAACAGCCATATTTTTGGCTCAATTGCCACGTTCAATTTTCGATAAAGTATTATTTGCCTGGGGCGGATTGGGAGCCGCGTTTGGTCCCGCATTAGTACTTACCTTATGGTGGAAAAAGGTTACCAGGGATGGCGTCTTGGCTGGGATGGTTACTGGTTTCCTGACTGTAATAATTTGGGATAATTCACCTTTTGCCGGTTCTTTGTATTCCTTAGTACCAGGCTTCACGATTGCATTTCTGGTCGTAATAATTGGTAGTTATTTAACTAAGTATCGAATCAGGCCGTAAAATGGATCTGAAAACCGCCCTCAGACGAGTCCAAAATGGAGAGATTGATCCCGTATATCTCCTGAGTGGTGATGATTATTACCTGCAACAATTTTTTATTAAGCAGGTTGAAAAAAGTTTTTTCCAGGAAGAATCGGTTGACCGGCAGTTGTTAATGCCCGCTGAACTGAGCAATCGTGAAATATTAGAGTCAATACTAAAGACCGATTTATTCAGTAGCCGCCGGTTATTTGTTTTGCGTGATGCCCATCAGATCAAAGGATCGTATAAGAAACAATTGGTGGAATATTGTACAAGTCCGGTGAATAATCATTGTCTGATAATTATTGATGATGATTTTAAAAGTCAGTATGCCCTTATTAAGGAAATCAATAAGATTATCGAATCGGTAAATACGGCGCGACCGTTTGAATCCGAATTACGTAAATGGATAAAATATTTTTTTAAAGAACAGAGTGTACAGGTAGATAATAAAGTTATTGAATCTATTCTAACAATTGCCGGTGATTCGGTTTATCATGCCGCCAATGAAGTGGAAAAGATTTGCATAAGACTTGAGGCGGGGGAAAGTGTTACTGTAGAAAAAATAGGACAATTCTCCGGCTGGCGCCGTGAACGCCGTCAGTGGGAATTTATGATTGCAATTGGTAATAAAAATCTTACCCGGGCAGTGATTTTGGGTAAAGCGCTTCTATCCCAGGGAATTGTCTTATTAAGTCTGGTCTATCAACTATCCACATTTTTCCAGGAAATGTTGTTTTTGAAAATATCGTCGGGGACTTCAATGCAAAAAAGTGGTTATATCCCCTTGTCGCCATCTGTGCGCAAACGTCTGCCCGCCTTTAGTCAGGGCTATACCTTTGTTGAGATTGAACAAGCATTAAAATTACTCGGTGAAATTGATCGGCGAATTAAAACAAGTCCGGCATCGGATGAATCAGAACTTACCCTTTTCCTATTCAAGGTTCTCGGGGCTAATGGATAATCAATATCGCTATACCGACGAAGAATTGATTGCGCGTTTTCAGAAAGGTGACGAACAGGCCTATATTGAATTGGTAAATCGGTATCGTGACCGTCTGATCAATTTCGCCTATCGTTTTGTAAATAATGAGGAGCAGGCTGAGGATGTGGTTCAGGATACCCTGTTGAAATTATATACGTACCGTCATTATTATCGTAATATTGCCAAATTCTCCACTTGGATTTATACTATTGCTGGGAATCTTGCTAAAACAGAATTACGCAAACGCAAGCGTCACAAGGTCACCAATTTAAGCCAGATGGGCCGGGAAGAGCGGGAGTATGATTTGCCGGCAGCAGAAATTGAATCGGGGCAAATTGTGGAAGGGCAATATGCCGAAAGGCAAATTCAACTGGCAATTCAAACATTACCACTCCATTTCCGGACGGTAATAATTCTTAGGGATATCCAGGAACTTTCATATGAGGAAATTAGTAATATAGTGGACGTTCCGCTAGGTACCGTTAAATCGCGAATAAACCGCGCTCGATTACAATTGCAAAAAGCACTGAAAGATTTAAAATAAGGAGGAAGCACTTATCGATGGATCGCTATCAGTTTGAGGACCTTATATCAGAATATATTGAAGGTGAATTAAGTCAATCCAAACGTCGGGAATTTGAAAATTATCTTGACGATCATGATGAATGTATAGCACAAGTTGAATCCCTGCGGACGCTGCTTTTATCTTTACACCAGCTTTCCCCGCGGCCGGCATCAGCGGACTTCATGCCGAAATTATTAAAAAGAATTGAGGCCGAGAAAGCCAGGAAAAATCGTGGTAGAATATCCGGTAAAAAATTACCTAACACAATTTTAGGATTTACACCGGCTTATGCCGGTCTTATGGGAGCCGTTCTGCTGGCTATTGTTATGGTCGCGATTCAATTAATGCCCGATCGGCCGGGCGTGATTACACCATCGCGCGTGATTGCGAAAAATACTATTGAACCGGTTGAAGCACTGCCTGTTCTTGAAACAAAATCTGATTTAGCTCAAAATGAAGATTCAACCATTGATTCAACCGAGGTGCCTAAAACTTTACCCGAGCATGATTTTCCAAGTGGAATGATCTTGGTAAAGGATCAGGATTAGACCCTAATTCATAGCTTTTTCTAAACCATTTGTCTGTGTAATTTTTAGGAAATGAGATTTCCTAAAATTCAAATGGATGCTCCCAGACTATGGTTTAACCTGCTAATTATTATTCTTTTTATTCTATTATATATTTTTCCAAAACCAGTTGGATTAATTTTTAATATAGCCAGGATTATCGTTGCAATTGGAGTAGGGTTTGCGCTTTTCTGGGCTAATGGTAAAAATCAGTGGGCAATCAAAAAACTGAAAACCGAAACCGGTCCATT
>DAOWAH010000271.1 GCA_030634675.1 Fidelibacterota bacterium | reverse complement strand
ATGATCGGTACTCGTTTTTGCTCAGCATACGGGTACTTTAATTTTCAGTAATCAATAAAAACTGCGCAACATAGACCGGTAGCCCCAGCGCAGCGGCAAGTAATTAACTACTGCATTGGCGGCCACAATTCCGGCTACCAGCCCCCAGAATGGTAAATTATAATTATTGTTAAGATAAAAACCCAGAATCCCCACCATACTTAGAACCATCAATCCCAGGTAGGCCAAGCTTAACAGAATCGCAATAATACCCCCCAGCCCGGATACGATCCGCATTGGATTAGTTTCGTGATAGATAGGAAAAACCGCTCCCAACCCCAGTGACAGACTGGTGAGTGAAACGCTCATCAATAATAGCATTAATGACGAAATAATGATCAAGCCAACAGCATGGTGTAACAACATTCCCGATACTATAGCAACAAACTCAGCGAGGACAAAAAACATGGTCACTGACAACCAGAATTTCTGGCGCAAAATCTGTCTCACCGCTACCGGCGCTGATAGCAGCACCCAGCGATTACGTCCCTCCAGACTGATCAATGGAAACACGAACCGCGTAATCAGGCTGGCCAGGATAAAGCCGCTAAAACCAAAATTCAGGATAAATACCAGTCGCTGCCAGAAATCACCTGCGAATTGCAGATTATACTGAATCCGTGAAAGATTGACGATGTAGATCATTATCAGCAGGAGGAACATCAGGAACTGGATCCACTGCTGGGGAGTCCGGAGAAATTGAGCCAGGTCCTTCAAATAGAGCGCCTGTGAACGTGGCTTGCCCCATTTCCGGGCCCTGAACAGATTGCCTCGTGCTTTACCGGAGGGGGTGATAATCCTGGTACGTGATTGGAGAATCTGCCAACTGGGGTAATAAATACGACTGATCACGGCCAGCATGCTTTCCCAGGCCACTAACATGGTTGTTAACAATAATCCACTGTAGAATGCCAACCCGATGGCATCCCCATTAATTATCGTCCGGAATAACTGACTGAACCAATAGCTGGGTGCAATCGGGAAAGGAATCCGGCTCAGATTCCCGATATAGCGCCCGAGGTAACGCAGATTGGATACATCACCGGCGACCACCATTTCAGCCTGACTGAATTGGCGGTACAGTAAAAACAAACCGGCAAAAGCAATTCCCAGCAGGACAAAACTGGTGCGTAATTTGATATACTCGGATAACCGCGCCAGCAGAACAGTGACAATCAAAGCAATTGCACCCGCGATAAGTATCAGTGGCAGCAGTCCAATTGTTGACATGGTCAGCAAAGTCAGACCGCTGATACCGCGAATCGAACCATAGGCCAGGATCAGCGGTAACCCCAGTAATACAATAGCCCAGGAACTGAAAACAACATTATCCACAAATTTCAATTTAAAAATATTGGAGTAGGACAAATTGGTTGTCAATAAGAATGCTACTTCCGGCGAGCGGTACAGGGTCGAAAAGGCGGTAATAATATTGGAAATTATAAGCAGCAAAAAAATCACAGTCCAACCCATATTGAACAGGCGATCCAGCATGATCTGACCGATCTCACCCTGGCCAATCAGAAAAGCAAAGGCCTTGGAAAATAAAATGAAGCCCCCCCACTCGACGCTCAGTAGAATAATCAGCGATACGGATATTTCGGACCAGCGTTTCCAGGATTGGGTGCTGATCGAATTTCGTATCATGCGCCAGCGCAGCGTGAAATAGGTTGTGAATAATCCCTGGAGCATACGAATTATAGCTTATCCTGTTCGGAAATAAGTGTCAGGAAGATATCTTCCAGGTCACCAGCGCTGTTGGCTGCGCTACGCAAAGCTTCAAACGTACCGATGCTGATCACCTCGCCCTTATGAATTATACCAACCCGCTGGCAGATTTCCTGGGCGATACCCAGTGTGTGGGTGGACATGAATACTGTCATTCCGGCCTGGCATTTTTCACTCAGCAATTCCTTGACGATCCGAATACTGCCGGGGTCAAGACCAACCATTGGTTCATCCACGATCAACACTAACGGTTTATGAATGAAGGCGGCTGTAAAAACCACTTTCTGGCGCATCCCGTGCGAGTATGTTTCAATCCGGTCGTGAATCCATTTACCAAAACCAAAGATATCCCGGTACTGTTCGAATTCCTGTTTCAGTTCAGCGGCTGATATATTATACAACATACCGATAAACTGTAAAAATTCGTACCCGGATAATTTCTCGTACAGGTAGGGCGCGTCCGGGATAAAGCCGATAATCTGCTTGGCCCGTTCCGGTTCCTGCTGAATATCGGTGCCGTTAATCAAGATACGGCCGCCATCGGGACGCAGTAATCCGGCTACCATTTTCAAGGTGGTGGTTTTACCGGCACCGTTAGGTCCCAGAAACCCGAATAATTGACCAGCCGGGATTTCCAGAGACAGGTCTTTTACCGCCGTTGTACCATCATAACTTTTCGATATATTTTTTATTTCTATCATCTATTACTCATAATCTTTAATGGAAATTCTGATCTGTCCCAGAATTGGCAATAATTGGGATAAATTGGTGAAGTCGCCCTCTAAGAGCGATAGATGGGTAGCGTCGGCTGGTATCTGCCCGAAAGTGGGATCAACAGTTAACCAGTGATTATCAATTAATACCGATGGCCAGGCATGATAAAGAAAGTGACCATCGAGATAAACTAACCCCATATTTATTCTGGTTGGGATTCCCAGACTGCGGGATAGTGAAGTGAAGAGGGTCGTGTGCTCACTGCAATCCCCCACCCCTTGATTTAGAATCTCCACTGCTGATGCCAGGTTCGCAACCGGCACCTTTTTCAGATACCCATACACCCAGTCAACCAGCACTTTGACCTGCAATTGGGGATCAGTAACGGAACCGACCAGTTGTCGAGCCTGCTTCAGTATCCGGACATTACGAGACTGGATCAGGGCGTTTGCGGCCAAATAGGGTGAGATATCGTTATCTTGCAGTGGTTGTAATTGGGTCGATAAATGCAGCACTAATCCGGTCGATTGGTCAACACTATCCTGACCCGTCAAACTACTATCGACTGTCAGCGCCGGTAAGCCCTGAATTTCCAGGGTCAACTCATTAACCTGACGTGGATTAATTATTACCCCTTCGACTGGCACAGCATAGAAGTCCACCAGATCAAAATCACTGAAATTGGTATTGTCT
>DAOWAH010000387.1 GCA_030634675.1 Fidelibacterota bacterium | reverse complement strand
GGCGCATAAGCAATTTTTACTAGATAATCCGTATTAGCACTCGGCTTTAAAGAGTGCTAAATAGTAATTGTAGATTTTGTTATCTATTGTCTAATTTTAACGCTGAATTTATTTGATAAAACATTAGATATACATATAACTAACACTAAACAGGAGTAAACTATGAGCATTAAATTGAAGCCCTTGGCTGATCGCGTTGTAGTAGAACCGGCTCCTGCTGACGAAGTTTCCAAAGGTGGTATTATTTTACCCGATACCGCTCAGGAAAAACCTCAGCAGGGCACCGTTGCGGCGGTTGGAGAAGGAAAAATCAGTGATTCTGGCAATCTGGTCAAAATGACATTGAAAGTCGGAGATAAAATCTTATATGGTAAATATTCCGGTACGGATGTCACTATTGATGGTACGGATTATTTAATCATGCGCGAGACCGATATTCTCGCGATCTTATAAGGAGGAATTATCCATGGCAAAAGAAATTACCTATGATCTGGCTGCTCGTAACGGTCTGAAAGCTGGTGTCGATAAACTGGCCAACTCCGTTAAAGTCACGCTGGGTCCAAAAGGTCGGAACGTCATAATTGAGAAGAAATTTGGTGCTCCGACAATTACTAAAGATGGCGTTACCGTCGCCAAAGAAGTCGAACTGGAAGACAAATTGGAAAACATCGGCGCTCAAATGGTGCGCGAAGTTGCTTCCAAGACTTCCGATGTTGCCGGTGATGGTACCACCACCGCCACGGTGTTGGCCCAGGCCATTATCGCCGAAGGCGTCCGCAATGTTACTGCTGGGGCTAACCCCATGTCTATCAAACGTGGTATTGATGCCTCCACCAAGCTGATTGTTAAAAGTCTCAAGGAACAGAGTCAGGATGTTGGGACCGATTTTGAGAAAGTTGCCCAAGTTGCTACTATCTCTGCCAACGATGACGTTGAAATCGGCCGCAAAATTGCTGAGGCGATGGAAAAAGTCGGCAAAGATGGCGTTATTACCGTTGAAGAAAGCAAAACCGCTGAAACATACCTCGAATTCGTAGAAGGAATGCAATTTGACCGCGGTTATCTGTCACCATATTTTGTGACTAATTCCGAAAATATGGAAGCCGAATTGGAAGAGCCCTATATTTTGATTCACGACAAAAAAATCAGCAATATGAAAGATCTTCTGCCGATTCTTGAAAAAGTCGTGCAGGCTGGTCGCAGTATTCTGATCATTGCCGAAGATTTAGAAGGTGAAGCCCTGGCTACCCTGGTTGTAAACAGATTACGCGGTACCTTCAAAGTTCTGGCGGTGAAAGCTCCCGGATTCGGCGATCGTCGGAAATCGATGCTGGAAGATATCGCCGTCCTGACCGGTGGGACGGTTATTTCAGAGGAACAGGGTTATAAACTTGAAAATGCTACCATTGAATATCTCGGTACCTGCAAGCGGGTAACATCCGACAAAGATAATACAACTATCGTTGGCGGAGCCGGAAAAATCCAAACCATTAAAGGCCGGATCAATGAGATCAAGGTTCAGATTGATAAAACCACTTCTGATTATGACAGTGAAAAACTGCAGGAACGCCTCGCTAAACTGTCTGGTGGTGTAGCGGTGCTGAATGCCGGAGCCCCAACCGAAGTGGAAATGAAAGAAAAGAAAGCCCGCGTGGAAGATGCTCTGCATGCGACTCGTGCCGCAGTTGAAGAGGGTATTATCCCCGGTGGTGGTGTTGCTCTGTTAAGAGCCATCAAATCATTAGACAAAGTTGATGTGTCTGAAAACCAGCAGGTCGGTGTGAATATCATGCGCCGCGCCCTGGAAGAACCAATTCGGCAGATAATTGCCAACACTGGAAGGGAGCCATCGATTGCGGTACAGAAAGTGCTGGAGAATAAAGGCGATTATGGTTTTGATGC
The DNA here is from genome assembly GCA_030634675.1 of Fidelibacterota bacterium. Next base: position 72 of record DAOWAH010000387.1, on the reverse strand, counting down.
CCGTAAAGAAGAATATACCAATATGTTCAGCGCTGGAATCATCGATCCCACCAAAGTTGCCCGCGTTGCCGT
>DAOWAH010000018.1 GCA_030634675.1 Fidelibacterota bacterium | reverse complement strand
GTGATCGCCTGATCGATAATTGGTTCTACCTGGTCCGGACGGCGAAAAACATCCACTATTTCAACTGGATTTGGAATGCTCTTCAAATCAGGGTAGCATTTTTCACCTAAAATTTCAGCATGACCCGGATTGACCGGAATTATTTTGTATCCCACAGATTGCAGATATGTTGCTACATTATTCCTGGGACGTCCCGGTTTGGGTGAGAGACCGACAACAGCAATAGTTTTCAGCTCTAGAATTTTTTTGATTGTCTCAGCTTCATTCATAGTATACTCCTGAATAGACAGCAATTAACCGTTCGATGTTTTACGTTTAAAAAGGTTACCAATAATATATCCGGCCAGGTCGGGATTTTCTTTCAACCGACGGACAGCATAATCAAACCAGGCTGCACCAAATGGCATGTATATTCGGACAGCATAACCATGGGCCAGTAATTGTTCCAAACGATCTCCCATAGGAACACCATACAGTACTTGGAATTCAAATCGATTTTTCGGGATTTTATTATCCTCAATCCATACTTCTAAGGCATCAATCAGCACTTTATCATGGGTAGCAATGGCAGCGAAGCCATGTCCATTCAGCAGGGTTTGAGTCAGGTTGATAAAATTAGTGCGAATTTCTTCCCGGTTCTGTAGGGCGATATCAGCCACTTCCCGGTAAATACCTTTACAGATTCGTAAGTGAAAATTGGTAGCATCGAGGGTCTTCAAATCCTCCAGACTGCGAATCAGGTAGGCCTGTAGTACCATGCCAACTGTATTGAGCTTGGAGTGAGCTCGTTGATATATATTGATTGTCGCATCAGTGTAGGGGGAATTTTCCATGTCGATAGTTATTGGAATAGCCAGGGATTTAGCTTTCTCCGTTATCGTTAACGTATTAGCTATGGCTGCTTTTTGATTTAATTCCAGACCGACATGAGTCAATTTAAAGGATATGGTACTATCCAATCGCTCAGAACTGATGTTTTCCAGTAAATCGCAGTAAGCCTTACATATCAAATCGGCTTCTGCAATTGTTTGTACATGTTCACCTAATATATCCAGCGTGACTTTATAACCGCTTTGATTGAGTTCTTTAGCATGCTTAATTGCTTCAGTCAGAGTTTCTCCAGCAACATATGGTTTGGCAAATGGGCGTACTAAAAAATGAGGGAAAAGAGGGAGTATAGTGGCAATTAGATTATTGAAGATTTTCATATTGCTTTCGAATTAGTCGTGATTAAAATAATCTCATACTGCTGATTAAGTATTGAATTTAGCTTCTGCAGACCTTGATATTTCAGCTTTTTCATAGGCAAATTTCACAATTCCTTATGTTTGGATATACTGTTTAGTGATTGATAAATTGCATAATATAACCTTTAACTTTGCCTTGACTGACGAAAATTGGATTGGGTAAATTTAAACTTATTAATTGTTGAAAATCTGTGTATCGCGAATATGGAACTGTTCTGGCTTTCATCCTTCTGGGCGCAATTTTGCTCATGGTTGCCCTATGGCTGCAGAAGTTACTGGCGCCTTCCCGCCCTTCAAAATTAAAGCAATCAACCTATGAATGCGGTGAAGAACCGGAAGGTTCGGCCTGGGTCCAATTCAATATACGTTTTTATGTAATCGCTTTGATATTTCTGATATTTGATGTTGAGGTGGTATTTTTATTTCCCTGGGCGGTAGTATTTAAAGATTTGGGATTATTAGCTTTGGTTGAAATGGGCATATTCCTGGTGATCTTATTCGTTGGACTGGCTTATGTCTGGCGTAAAGGGGATCTGGACTGGGTAAAACTAAACGTGAAATTTGCCCGGGGGCGGTACCACCGGATTGCTGAAAAAAATGCCAAGCATGAGGTCTGAACCATTGGAACACGACGTGCGGAAATCCTCCGATAATATTATCATTAGCTCGCTGGATAAATTAATCAGTTGGGCACGCTCAACATCACCCTGGTATTTTCAGTTTGGCTTAGCCTGTTGTGCCATCGAGATGATGGCGACTGCCGCCAGTCGGCACGATCTGGAACGAATTGGCATGATGCCCCGCTCATCGCCGCGCCAGGCCGATGTGATGATTGTCTCCGGCACGGTTACCCTGAAAATGGCTACCCGCATCAAACGTTTATACGCACAAATGGCTGATCCCAAGTATGTAATTTCTATGGGCAGTTGTGCTACCAGTGGAGGACCGTACTGGCAATATGGTTATCATGTTTTAAAAGGGGTTGATCTGATAATCCCGGTCGATGTCTATATACCCGGTTGCCCACCGCGTCCGGAATCGCTGCTGGAAGGCCTGTTAAAATTGCAGGACAAGATCCGCCATGAACGACCTATTTCGGAGAAACTGAAGTGATATTTGAGGATATCAAGAAATTATTAGACCAGCGGTTTCCTGATCTGAATCTGGTTGCCGGGGAAGACCCGTTTCACTTTATCACGATCGCTTCAAATAAATGGGGTAAGCTGGCCAGATTTCTCCATAATAATAAAGATCTCAAATTTGATTCACTCCATTGTATTACCGGAATTGATAATGGACCGGAAAATTGTCTGGAAGTACGCTATAATTTATTTTCCATGACTCATCGTCACTGGCTTGAAGTTCGGATTGAATTGGATCGCACCGATCCCCGACTGCCTTCGGTAGAACAAATCTGGCGCACGGCTGACTGGTTGGAACGTGAGACCTACGACATGTTCGGTATCATTTTCGAAGGTCATCGTGATTTGAGAAGAATTTTACTGGAAGATGACTGGGAAGGTTGGCCGTTAAGGAAGGATTATATTACGCCTGAATTTTACCGCGAAATGCCGGTACCCAAGGATAAAAATTAATGGGTGTAAATAAAACCGAGGAAATGGTCCTGAACATTGGACCTCAGCATCCCAGCACCCACGGTGTCCTGCGCCTCAAAGTACAAACTGATGGTGAGATCGTTACATCGGTAACCCCGGTGATTGGGTATCTGCATCGCTGTTTTGAAAAACACTGCGAAAATATTACCTATGAGCAAGTCATTCCTTTTGTAGATCGCTGTGATTATATAGCTTCAATGAATAATGATTTCGGGTACGTTTTAGCGGTGGAAAAACTATTGGGAATTGAAGTACCGGAAAAAGTTGAATACATCCGGGTGATTATGGCCGAAATGAATCGAATCGCCAGTCATCTGCTGGCGTTGGGAACTTTTGGCCTGGATGTTGGTGCTTTCACCCCCTTTTTATACATGTTCCGTGATCGTGAAAGAATCCTGGATCTATTTGAACTGACCTGTGGTGCCCGACTGCTATATAATTATATGTGGGTGGGTGGTTTATCCCATGATATTCCGATCGGATTCGTTGAAAAAACTTATGAATTCCTGGATTATTTCGAGCCCCAAATCGACGAATACAATAATATTCTGACCTTTAATAAGATTTTTATTGAACGAACGGCTGATGTGGGTATTTTACCAGTTGACGTAGCAATCAATTTTGGCGTTACCGGACCCAATTTACGTGGTTCCGGTCTGCGCTGGGATTTACGTAAGGATGAAACCTATTCCATATATGACCGGTTTGATTTTAATATACCGATCGGTCAGGGTATCAAAGGATCAGTAGGGGATAGCTGGGATCGCTACTGGGTGCGGGTGGAAGAAATGCGGGAATGCGTCAACATCATTCGACAGGCACTGGATATGATGCCCCGGGATGGTGATGTAAAAGCGGCTGTCCCGAAACGTATTCGCCCCCCCCAAGGAGCCATCTATGCCCGTTCGGAGACCCCCAGGGGTGAACTGGGATTTTATATTCTCAGTGATGGAAAACCGAAGCCTTTCCGCGTAAAAATGCGTTCACCCGCCTTTACCGCATTAAGTGTGATCAGTGAAATTTCTGAAGGGTGGATGATTTCCGACATACTGGCCATCCTGGGCAGCCTGGATATCGTATTAGGGGAAATTGATCGATGACGATCACTTGGTTAATCGATTGGGTAAATGATTCCTGGTTGGGCTTTCTGGGACTGCCGGGAGCTTTTATTCTGGCAATTATCATAACCGGCCTAGCTATCTTTGGACTGGTTGCCGTACACGCCATTGTTGCAGTTTATGTGGAGCGAAAAGTTTCGGCTTTTATGCAAGACCGCATCGGACCAATGGGACAGGGACCCGGATTACATGCCGGTAAATGGGGTCTGTTGCAAACGGTAGCCGATGCTCTAAAATTACTTGTTAAGGAAGACATCATTCCAGCCGCCGCCGACCGTAAATTATTCATTCTGGCACCGTTCATTTTATTCCTCGGTGCTTTTATCGGGTTTGTTGCCCTACCTTTTAGTGAATCTCTTGTCTTGGCTGATTTTAATATAGGTCTTTTTTACATTCTTGCGGTCAGTTCATTCGGAGTAATCGGACTGATTTTAGCTGGCTGGGCTTCTAATAATAAATGGTCATTATATGGTGCTATGCGTTCAGCAGCACAGATTATCAGTTATGAAATACCGGCTGCCGTTTCATTGATTGCTGTAATATTATTAGCCGGTTCACTCAATCTGCAGGCTATAACCAGCGCTCAATCGGGGTCGGTATGGTGGATATTGCCAAACTGGTTTGTTTTTCAAAATCCGTTCACTTTCATGGCTTTCTTCATTTATTTTATCGCCGGCATTGCGGAAACCAATCGTACGCCCTTCGACATTCCCGAAGCGGAATCGGAACTAGTGGCCGGTTTTCATACCGAATATTCCGGTATGCGCTGGGCGTTCTTTTTCTTGAGTGAATATGCTAATATGTTTATCGTTTGTGGAGTTGGTGTGGTCGTGTTTCTCGGTGGCTGGCAAAGCCCGATTCCCGGATTAATGACAGGTCACATCTGGGGCTTGTTTTGGTTCATGAGTAAGGTTGTGTTTTTAGTCTTAATCATGATGTGGATCCGTTGGACATTCCCTCGTCTGCGGGTAGATCAATTGATGAATGTTAGTTGGAAAGTATTATTACCGCTGGCCTTTTTTAATCTCTTCGGCGCCGGAATCTGGAGTTTGTGGCTGGATTAAATATGAAACGTTATTTTTATAACATCTGGGAAACCGTAACCACTTTGATGATTGGTTTGGGTGTAACATTTGGGCATCTGCTGCGCATCAGGAAAGGAAATGTCACGCTCCAGTATCCGGAAGAACGTTGGCCTCAGCCGCAACGGGATATTGGTTTTAATCTTGACCGCTATAATGTTATCCGATCACGATTGCATGTGGATATTGATGACTGCATTGGTTGTTTACAATGTGTCCGGGCCTGTCCTGTGGATTGCATCAAGATTGAGACTGTCAAAGTGGATAAAGGGCTGGATATCGGTACGACCTCCAATGACACCAAGAAAAGATTGCTGGTTACGCGCTTCGATATTGATATGACGGAATGTTGTTTTTGCAATCTTTGTACCTATCCCTGTCCGGAGGATTGTATTTACATGACTGGTGGACCGAATTCCCGCAAGCATCCCATTGATTATGAATATTCCACTTATGATCGGAGTGATCTGATTTTCCGATTTTCGAATGTGGATCCCGATCAAGTCGCGAACCTGACCGGACAGAACAAACTGAAAGTAGGTGGCAAATAATGGCTACGGTTACCTTCTGGCTTATTATCTTACTGACAGTTTTTTCCGCATTAGTTGTGGTTGGCAGTAACCAGTTGATTTATTCAGCCGTTGCGTTACTATTTACTTTTATCGGTGTCGCCGGTTTATATATCTTTCTGTGGGCTGATTTTATTGGGGTCGTGCAAATTGTTATTTATGTTGGAGGTATCCTGATACTGATCATATTTGGTATAATGCTGACCAACAAGATAACCAGCGTGCGTATATCGCATACCAGTGTCCAACGAGGGGCCGGCGCGGGCGGTGTTGTGGTTTTATTCATTCTACTGGTAACGATGATTCTGAAAACACCCTGGTTGGAAATTGCAGCGGTTGAGCCTGACCAAACAGTGGCTTCCATCGGTAAAATGTTAATGATTGATTACCTTTTACCATTTGAGATTACTTCGGTATTATTGCTGGGCGCTCTGATTGGAGCCGCTATGCTGGCCAGGAGGGGACGTTGATGGATCATTTGCAAACCTATTTAATTGTGGGCGCGGCACTGTTTTGCCTGGGTTTGTTCGGCGTGATTACCCGCCGGAATGCCATTGCAGTCTTAATGGGGATTGAGTTGATTCTCAATTCGGCGAATCTGAATTTCATCGCTTTCTCCCGCTTTGGCGGGATGAATTTATCCGGGCACGTTTTTGCCCTGTTTGTAATTGTGATGGCTGCCGCAGAAGCAGCCATAGCCCTTGCTATTATAATTAATATTTATAACCTGTTCCATACCGTCAATGTGGATGAAGCGAGTCAGTTGAAACAATGATCATTGCCAGTTTGATAATCCTGTTTTTACCATTATTGGCCTTTGTAATCCAGATATTTTTTGGTCAACGTTTACCGCGTAAAGGTGATTTCGTATCGATTTTTGCCGTATTGATTACTTTAGGGGTGGCTCTGGGAATGCTGGTATCGATTTTACTGCTGAATGATTCGCAGTTTATGAGGGAAGCCGCCTTAACCTGGCTGAATCTGGGTGCCTTTAAAATTGAGCTGGGTTTCCTGGTTGACAATATTACTGTCGTGATGCTGGTGGTTGTCGCCCTGATTTCTGCCATGTCACATATCTATTCCATCAAGTACATGGCCAACGATCCCTTGTATCACCGCTATTTCGCTTACTTGGGTTTATTCACTTTCAGTATGAATGGTATCGTGCTGGCCAATAATCTGGTATCCCTGTATATTTTCTGGGAATTGGTGGGATTAAGTTCATACCTGTTAATTGGTTTCTGGTTCCAGAAGGATACCGCTGCTGATGCAGGTAAGAAAGCATTCTTGGCCAACCGGGTCGGAGATTTGGGATTCTTTATTGGTATAATGTTGTTTTTCACTGCCGTTGGCTCATTCAATTATTCCGATGTATTTGCCGGTGTGGCCAGTGGTTCAATTCATGGTACACTTCTGACATTGGCGGGATTGGGGCTATTCTGCGGCGCCATCGGTAAGTCCGCTCAAGTTCCGCTACATATCTGGTTACCGGATGCCATGGAAGGTCCTACGCCGGTTTCGGCCCTGATTCATGCCGCCACCATGGTTGCCGCCGGCGTATATATGCTGGTGCGTCTGTTCCCGATCCTCACTCCTGATGTATTGACGGTAATTGCCTATATCGGTGGATTTACCGCTCTGTTTGCCGCTACCATCGCAATTACTCAGAATGACATTAAGCGGGTACTGGCCTATTCCACTCTGAGTCAATTAGGTTATATGGTCATGGCAATTGGAACGGGTGCCTATACGGCTGGTTTTTTCCATCTGGTGACCCATGCCATGTTTAAAGCCAGTTTGTTTTATGGTGCCGGGAGTGTGATTCATGCCATGCATCAGGCTTTACATAAGTTGAAAGACCATACAATCGATCCTCAGGATATGCGCAATATGGGTGGCTTTAAAACCAGAATGCCTTTCACTTACTGGACAATGGTGATCTGTACCCTGGCAATTTCAGGTGTACCGTTCTTTTCCGGATTTCTGTCCAAAGATGCCATATTAGCCGGGACGCTTGCTTTCGCCAATCATAGTCCTCAGCATTTCCTGATTCCCTTCTTCGGATTTGCAGCAGCCTTGATTACGCCTTTCTATATGTTGCGTCTGATTTTTATGACCTTTCATAGGAAATCTAAATTTCCGAAAGTATATAGGCGCATCGAAGAATCACCCCGGGAAATGACAATACCGATGGTTATTCTCAGTGGGCTGACGCTATTCCTGTTTTATACACTCCCGCAGATTAATCCTTTTTCCGATATCGGTTGGTTTACTAATCTGATTGTAGCACGTGATTCTGTAGTCACTGGTTTTGAAATAATCACTGCTCATCAAATAATGGAAAATCTCCACCACAATCACCTGACGGCAATGCTCTTGTCGGTATCACTGGCCGGCCTGGGAATTCTGTTTTCCTGGCTGATGTATCTGCGGAAAAAACTGTCCCCCCAGGTCTGGGCTGAGCGTAGCGGTTTCCTATATCGTTTGTCATTCAATAAATATTTTATTGACGAAATCTATGAGCGATTTATTTATAAACCCTTTTTAAAACTGACGGAAAGAGTCGGCTACATTGACTGGGATATTTACGATCAACGCTTCATTGATGGATTTGGCCGGGTCACGGATAAGTTGGCAAGCGTTTCCGGCGAGTTGGACTGGGAGGGGTTGGATAAAATGATCGTTAATGGGATTGGCCGTCAGTTCCAAAAGGCCGGGCAATCTCTGCGACAAATCCAAACCGGAAGATTACAGAATTATCTCCTGTTTGCCCTGCTGGGAATAATAATCATTTTAATACTGCAGGTTATTTAATGCTTAAGATACTAATATTTTTCTTGGAAAACTTTAGGAGAGGACAATAATGGATTTCCACATCCTTAGTTGGCTGATCTGGTTACCGGTGCTTGGTATGATGGCAATCTTGCTGATTCCAAACCGGTTTACTAGTACGATAAAAATAACCGCAGCCGTTGCCACTGGTATTCAATTGATTCTGGCTATCGTACTGTGGTTTGCTTTTGATCGTACAACGGGCAGTTTTCAGTTTACCGAATATGCTCAGTGGATACCGTCCTTTAATATTTTCTACTTCCTGGGCATCGATGGGCTCAGTATGCCGATGGTTTTGTTGACTGCACTATTAATGTTCATTAGTGTATTCGTCAGTTGGAAGACCGATAAAATGGTTAAAGGTTATTTTGCCTTGTTGCTGCTGCTCGATACTGGAATGATGGGTGTTTTTACTGCCCTGGATTTTTTCCTGTTCTATGTTTTCTGGGAAGTAATGCTGCTGCCCATGTATTTCCTGATCGGACTGTGGGGTGGACCTAAACGGGAATACGCGGCAATCAAATTCTTTTTATACACGCTTTTTGGCTCGGTGTTGATTCTGATCGCCATTTTGGCCCTCTATTTTAATTGCGGATACACATTTAATATGGTTGAGCTGGCAGCAATTGCTCCAACTGTCCTGAGTGGAGTACTCTGGTGGGGGATGAGTGCCATTAAGGTGATCTGGATCCTGTTATTCATTGGGTTTGCGATTAAAGTCCCGATTTTTCCTTTCCATACCTGGTTACCCCTGGCGCATGTGGAAGCACCTACGGCCATATCAGTTATTCTGGCTGGAATACTTTTGAAGATGGGTTTGTACGGTTTGTTCAGGGTCAATTATGCCATGTTACCGGAAGCAGTGTGGTGGTTTGCAGGGGCACTGGCTTTATTAGGTTTGGTAAATATAATCTGGGGTGGCTTGTGTGCCCTGGCCCAGAAAGATTTAAAACGGCTGGTAGCGTACTCCAGTATCAACCATATGGGATTTGCTCTGGTTGGTATGTCGGCTGTTGTCGCTGCTGGCGTTATGAGCGGAAACAATCTGATGTCGGCCCAAGCCGGTATGAACGGTGCCGTATTTCAAATGTTCAACCATGGCACCATCTCAGCTATGCTGTTTATCTTGGTCGGCGTGATTTACGATCGAGCCCATCATCGAAACATCGCCGGTTTTGGCGGTTTGGCCACCAGAATGCCCATTTACGCTGGAATAACTATGGTAGCTTTTTTTGCGGGACTTGGACTCCCGAGTATGTCGGGTTTCGTAAGTGAAGCCATGTGTCTGATTGGCGGATTTTCTGTTTTCCGGATGATTGTGGTTCTGTCTACGTTGGGAATTTTACTGAATGCCGCCTATTTTCTTATGGCCTACCAAAAAATATTTTTCGGAAAATTGAACGAAAAATACCGCGATCTTCCTGAAATCGATGGACGGGAATTATTTACCGTTATTCCCTTGGCATTAATTACATTGCTATTCGGAGTATATCCGGCGCCCTTTCTTAATGTTATTAAGGAAACAGTTAATGTTTTAATTGAACAAGTAGTCAGCCTTGGTGGTAGTACCGGATTGTTCTGATGTTGGGAATAAAACCAATCAAAGCAGGATCGAATTGATATTATGACCAATCTATTCAGCCTGAATTATTTCGGACCTGAACTGATCCTGACCGGAACGATCATCTTGGCGATAATTGTCGACCTTTTCTACCAGGAAGATAGATCCTACCGGGTGGGTCTGTGGGTTCTGGCCGGTATAATTTTAACTGCCGTAACCTTACTAATTAATGAGCAGTCGGTACCGGTAGCCCTGTTTCTGGGATCTGTGGTAAGTGATCCTTTCAGTGCCTATTTTAAATTTCTGATTCTGTTGGGGACAATCTTTACCATTGTCGTATCATTCAGCGAAAAAGATTTGGCTAATCAAAGAGTCGGTGAATACTATGCGTTGATCACTATTATGGTGCTGGGTATGTTCCTGATGGTATCAGCTACCGATCTGATTGTAGTGTATCTGGCAATTGAAATTGTGTCGATAATGTCTTTCGTGCTGGCCGGTTACCTGCGCGGAAATCGTCGTTCCAGTGAAGCATCTCTAAAATATGTGATTTATGGCGCTTTTTCGTCCGGTATAATGTTATTTGGCTTAAGTATTCTTTTCGGCCTGACCGGATCAACAAATATCTATGATATTCGGGTAGCCCTGGCCGGTTTGGATACCAGTGTGGATCTGGCTCTGATACTAGCGACGCTTTTTATATTTACCGGATTTGGGTATAAAATTTCAGCCGTACCATTCCATTATTGGACACCCGATGTGTATGAAGGAGCGCCAACCTCCATAACCGCTTATTTATCGGTGGCACCCAAAGCGGCTGGCTTGGCCCTGATCATTCGTTTTTTCAATTCCAGCCTTGGGGCGCCAGGCACTTTTATCGAAACTGAATGGATATTCAGTTCTGCGATACCGTGGACCCAGGTTATGGCTGTTCTAGCGGTGGCTACCATGACGTTGGGCAATCTGATCGCCTTGCGACAAACTAGCGTTAAGCGCATGCTGGCTTACTCCAGTATTGCTCATGCCGGCTACATGATGATGGGGCTTCCAGTACTTTCCGAGCAGGGAATTTATGGTATAATGATCTATGCTTTTCTGTACCTGTTTATGAATCTGGGAGCATTCTATGTTCTTATGTTAGTTCGCAACAACACCGGAAAAGAAACCTTTGAGGCGTTTAGTGGCTTAGGACATAGTTCTCCTTTACTGGCAATAATCATGACTTTATTCATGTTCTCCCTGACTGGTATTCCACCTACGGCCGGTTTTATCGGAAAATTTTATATTTTTTCTGCTGTTATCAAAGCTGGTCCTGGTTTCTATTGGCTGGCTATTATTGGTGTAATTAACAGTGTCGTTTCCCTATATTATTATATGCATGTAGTGAAAACCATGTTTTTTGAAGAGGATACCGAATCAGGAATTAAGATCAAATTTTCGATGATTTCCATACTTACTGTTATTTTAGCTGTTCCAACGTTTATTTTTGGTATCTACTGGACACCAGTTGCCGACTGGGTACGTAACTCTTTGGTGATATTTATTCGTTAGCTGTATACTCAACAACTCAATATGAAGAAAATAATTACTTTTAAAATTGATCCACAAGATAAATAATTCTGCGCCTGAACTTAACCACTTGAAAATCTATATATTTACATAATCATTCATGAGAGCTTAATGAAGATAAAAATACAAAAGGGTCATAATATCCGGATTTCCGGTGTTCCGACCGGAGCTGTCGAAATGGCTGATAAATTCCAGGAATTTGGAATTGTACCGGCGGACTATCTGGGAATCAAGCCGAAACTTGTTGTCAAAGCAGGTGATAAGGTAGAGCTGGGCTCGGCCTTATTTTTTGATAAAAAGAATCCGCAGGTTTATTATCCATCACCGGCCGGTGGCACGATAAAAGAAATTATTTATGGCGAACGACGTATCATCAAGAAGATTGTTATTGCCACAGATGATGACGAAGCTATTGCAACATTAGATACTTTAGTGGTTGAAAGTAGTAATCGTTTAGATATTATTAAGTATATTCTTGAAGCTAATCTCTGGCCCTTGATTAGGCAACGGCCATTTAATATAACAGCCCGACCTGAGGACACACCCAAAGCGATTTTTATTTCCGGCATCGATACAGCACCCCTGTCAATTGATCCTACTATGGCATTGAAGGGGCGTGAAGGAGAATTTCGAACCGGTTTGCAAGTGTTAACAAAATTATCCGGCGGCGCTGTTCATCTGACAGTCCCCGCTGGTTCGTCCGCTGAGGTATTTAACAATCTGAATGGTATTACCATCCATCAGATTTCCGGGCCTCATCCTGCCGGGAATGTTGGTATTCAGATTCATCATATCGATCCGATTAATCCGGGGGATATTATCTGGACGGTTAATGTTCAGCATGTGGCGACTCTTGGTTCCTTGTTTAAAACTGGCCAATACGATCCGACTGTATTAATCGCTGTTGGCGGTCCGGCTGTAAAGAATCCGGAATTTTTACAAACCAGAATTGGTGCTCCGTTATCAAATTTAGTGCAGGATAACTTGAACACAACCGCTAATCGCGTTATTTCGGGCGATGTTCTTACAGGTCGTGCTGCCGAAGGTGAAGATTATTTGGGTTTTTATCATTCTACAATTTCTGTTTTATCAATCGATCATCAACGACCATTTTTAGGTTGGGCGAAAATTGGAAATAGTGCCAGAGAGTACACGCTTACTAATGCGTATCTTAAAACCGGCAAAAGAAATTTTAGTTTTAGTACTAAACTGAATGGCGCACGTCGAGCTATCGTACCGATCAATGCCTGGGAAGATGTACTTCCGATGGATATTATGCCTAATGCCCTATTCCGCAGCATTCTGGCTCAAGATGTTGAAGAAATGGAAAAACTCGGTATTCTGGAATGTGATCCGGAAGATTTTGCGTTATCCACGTTTGGCTGTCCCAGTAAAATAGAATTGAGTTCAGTTATTCGACAGGGATTGGAGCTTATGGAGAAGGAAATGTAATGATGCAGTTCTTAAGAAGATTCAGCGAACGAATGAAACCGGCATTCGAGGAAGAAGGTCGTTTAAAGCTCTTTTATCCGGTTTACGAAATGCTTGATACTTTGCTGTTCAACACTGATAAAGAAACTGATATGGCACCCTATATCCGGGATAGTGTTGACCTGAAGCGGATCATGACAATCGTTATATTCGCGCTCTTACCGGTCTTTTTCTTTGGATTATTTAATATAGGTTATCAACAGGCGTTGGCCTTCGGTCTTGAGCGCAGTCTGGCAACTAATTTTTGGTTCGGGTTAAAGGTAATGCTTCCGATAATTATTGTTTCATATGCTACCGGTGCCATTTGGGAAGTTCTTTTTGCTATTGTCCGCAAACATGAAGTTGATGAAGGTTTTCTGGTAACCGGTTTGTTGATCCCGATGATTGTTCCGCCAACGATACCGCTATGGCAAGTAGCCGTGGCTACTTCCTTCGGAATGGTGATTGGTAAGTTAGTCTTTGGTGGCACCGGCATGAATATTTTCAATCCGGCCCTTACGACCCGCGCCTTTCTTTTCTTTGCCTATCCTGGTAAAATATCGGGAGACAGTGTTTGGGTGATGGGACCTGATGGTTACAGCGGTGCTACACCATTAGCCGTACCGGCAGCAGTAACTAATGGCAAAGCAGTAGAACTTTTGAATGGCGTGACACAATTCGATTATTCTTGGTCCAACATGTTCTATGGATTGATTCCCGGTTCAATCAGCGAGACCAGCGCCCTGGCTATTTTAATTGGAGCAGTATTTCTTATTCTTACAAAAATTGGTTCCTGGCGGGTAATAGTTGGCGGATTATTGGGATTAGCAGGTACTGCTTTGTTGACCAATATCCTGGCCGGACAATCTTCGAATACGATGCTATCTTTACCGCCCCACTATCATCTGGTTATGGGCGGTTTTCTATTCGGAATCACCTTTATGGCCACCGACCCGGTTACTGCTGCCCACACTAATGCGGGGCGCTGGATATATGGTATCATGATCGGGGTATTGACTGTAGTTATTAGATCGATCAACCCGGCTTATCCGGAAGGAACGATGCTGGCGATTCTACTAATGAACGCCTTTGCACCGCTGATTGATTATTTTGTTGTTCAAGCGAATATTAAGAAGAGGGTTGCCCGTTATGCGCAGTAACAGTTATACCCTGGGATTCACCACCCTGGTGACAATTATCCTTGGAATTATGTTGTCAGCAGCAGCCACATTGTTAAAAGATCGGCAGCAGTTGAACATGGAGCTGGATATTAAAAAGAATATTCTACGAGCATTGGATATTTCAGGTCAGACCGATGTTAAACTCACAGCCGAGGATTATCAGCAAATGTTTTCGGAGAATATCCGCAGCTATGTGGTAGATAAAACCGGCCAGCGGGTCAATAATATGAAACCGGAAGATATCGATCCTAAGACTATGAGTGGATTATACCCGGTTTTCAAAAAAGTGATCAATAATCAAACGGCCGGTTACGCCATTCCGATCTCCGGGAAGGGTCTCTGGTCCACTTGTTATGGCTATCTGGCTCTGGAAAGCGATTGCAAGACGGTAATGGGTATCACTTTTTATAAACATGGTGAAACGCCAGGCCTGGGCGGCGAGATCGATAAGGACTGGTTTACTTCCAATTTCGTTGGCAAACAGATATTTAATCCCAGTGGTAAGTTGGTCAGTATTCAAATTGTAAAGGGTACCGTAGATGAATCCAGAGCTGAAGCTTATCATCAGGTCGATG
>DAOWAH010000433.1 GCA_030634675.1 Fidelibacterota bacterium | reverse complement strand
GCTAAAATGGCACAAATATCATCCTGAAGTTGTCGATAAGGTCCCGATGATCCTACGTACCCATTCATCATAATCGAAAACGCCAAAGGATCACCTGCTTTGGTAAAGACATATCCCGACAGACAACTGGCGCCAGAAAGGGTCCCGGTTTTGGCCAGAATTTTACTTCTTACCACGTCATTCTCCATACGATTTTCCAACGTTCCATCAAAGCCGGCCAGAGGTAAGGCGGCCAAGTAATCGGACTGGTATCCGGACTGGCTGTATACATATTGCAAGATCGCCACCAATTGATCGGGGCTGGTAAGGTTATAGCGGGATACACCGGAACCATCAACCATCCGGATGGCGGTAGTATCGAGGATTACAATGTCATTCAGGAATTTTTTGATAGCAGTCAAGCCATTCTTCCAGTTACCCTGCTTGTCACTGGTTTCCAGACCGATAGTTTTGACAAGCAGTTCACCGGTCAGGTTATCACTTTCCTTGAGGAAATTATGAAGTATGACCGATAATGTATCGGAAACATGTTCAGCGATAGACACAATCTCGGGAGGGTGCGGTTTGATGAGAATCGGTCCCTTGAATTCTACTCCATGCCTAATAAGATATTCACTGAACACTTGGCCCGAATAGCGCGCCGGTGAATCGATGTTACGGTAAATAGTATCCCGATCAGCGGTAATCAAAATATCACCGGTTATGTCAAAGATATTGCTGAAATCCCACCAGTGCCGTTCGATTTTCAAAGCACGGATTCCCACTGTGTCGTCCACTGTCTGAGCCTGGTTGATGATGCTGATGTAAGCCGTATTGGGTGTAATAGCTATAACCGGTGGCTGGCCAACTTGACCGGGTGCAATATCAATATCGATGCAATTGTCATTCAGGGTCATGGCATCGATCTGGGCGGCGTACCACCAGGCACCTTCGTCCCACATCCAGCCTTCTCCAAATCGGACTGAGTCAAGTCGCGTATTATCGATGATCAAGGTATCAATGGAAATGATATTGCGACTTACGACTTCCGCCAACGAATCCAGACTTACCAGGGATAAATCCGGATCGCCGCCACCCTTTAAGATCAGTGTACCGACCTTCCCATCAATTATGCCGCTGCTGTCAATCCAAACCGTAGTACGGAAATTGTAATCAGGTCCCAAATAATATAAAGCGGCAGCTGCAGTATACAGTTTATTGTTGCTGGCCGGTGTGAATAGATGATCGGAATTAAGCTGATACAAGGTTTTACTGGTTTTTAAAGCGACTACTTTCAGGCCGATGTTAGTCGTCAACCCGGATTGATCAATTGTAGTTTTAATTTTGTGGGATAGGAGGGGCTGTCCTCTTACTTTATAAATGGCGGGGGCTTGTGAGCAACCAGATAATAAAAAAAATAATAAATAAACCATGATTGCAAAGGGCTGCCGCAAGTGTTTTTGGTGTTTCAATCCACGGTTTCCGATTATTTGGAATTCAGTTTTCTGATATTAAATGAATGCTCAGTGTTCAAGGATTTACGTCACAGATCATCATTGATGAATTTAAACAGGCTTAGCAAGACGGTAAAGCCCGTGTCTTATTCATTTGGAATTATTGGAAGAATACAGTCTATATTTTTCGGTCTGTAATCCGTAATCATTAATATTTGAAATTGATTCATGGATTTCAGCGCTGGTGGTTTTTCCCGTGCTAAAATACCTGTCAAG
>DAOWAH010000390.1 GCA_030634675.1 Fidelibacterota bacterium | reverse complement strand
TACAAATGCCTCTTCCGCACAATCATCACGTAATCGAAAATCAGACACAATGTGACCATTTGCATCCGTCTCGACCGTTCTGGTAATTCCGGTTGTAGAATCATAAACAACCACCCATTTACGAACGATTCTCTTAGCCACTAGATCTTCCCAAACCTGAGAAACCATCCTCCCATGCTTATCATAGCGGTAGATTATTCGGCCATATATTTGACCATCGGCAGTACTAAAATGACATGAATCTGCATTTAAGCTACTGTAGTAAATAACTGTAAAACGATCATCCCAATCCTTTGCCAGGTTCGCATTAAAAGTATATTCTGCGAATAATGTTGACAAAGAATCTTTGCCGTAAATAGCAAATTCTATTAATCGGTCATGGGAATCATAAACCTTTTTTTCGATCGGAGATAACGTTTCGGCCTGATAGTAGAAGTGCTCGGATTTAATACGCTCACCGCCGGAATCACGCCAATCTTTTACCACAATTCGATGTAGTCGATCATATTCGATTCTGAAGTGGAACTTACCAAGCGTCGCGGATTGCGGTACGGAATAATCGCTGAGGAAATCAAATTCAGTTAAATAATATCTGATATTGGTAATAGATCGCGCCGGTAGGCAGGAAATAATTACAAATACAAATAATCTAAACAGTTTAATTCTTAACATTTTTGGGCAGTTCACTTAACCCGGTTCATCAAATAACTCAAATATCAGGAATTGTTCTTTTTTGCTGCCTGTTCTTTTTCGTGCCATTTTTCCCGGGCAAATTTGCGCATATCGGCTACCGAATCGAATTCATCTACAATTTCCACACCCAACAAAGTTTCAATCGCATCCTCAAGCGAAATAATGCCCTCAGTTCCACCAAATTCATCTTTAACAATGAAAATATGTTCACGTTTTTGGATGAATTTATCCAATATTGAGGCCACAGATTCAGTAACTAGAACAGTATCTACCGGAGTCATAAATGACTCCATGGTAGCTCCAAAATCATCTTCTGAATATTTATTTTGTAAATCATAACGGTGAATTATACCTATAATATCATCCAGGCTAGTCGAATAAATCGGAATCCGTGAAAAAATGACTTCCGGATTTTCATCCATCACCTCACCCACCGTTTGATCCTTCTGAAAAGCGAATATCACCGACCGGGGCGTAAGTACTTCTTCAGCCAAAATCATATTCAATTTCAAAATATTCTCGATCAGATGGGTTTCCTTCTCCTGGATTGTCCCATCAACTTCACCCAGTTCCGCCATAACCACCATTTCTTCACGGGTAATCTGCCCTTCTGGTTTAGCTGGAGTGAGAATATGACTGATAGCTTCCAGAAGCCACACAAAGGGGTAGGTAAAATAAATCAATCCCTGGATAGTTACGGCTGAAAAAGCAGATAATCGTTTCCAGTATACTGCACCCAATGTTTTAGGAATAATTTCAGAAAGGATTAAAATCGACAAAGTAAGGATAGCCGAAGCAATAGCTACCCATTTGTTTCCATATAATTTCAGTGCCTGAGCGCCTACTCCTGCAGCACCGACCGTGTGGGCAATAGTATTCAATGTAAGAATCGCGGCTAAAGGACGGCTGATTGTACTTTTAAGATTTTTTAAACGGAAGCCAGCTTTACGATTATCCTTGATAAGGACTGCAATATGGGTATGTGTGACACTGAGTAAAACAGATTCCAAAAGCGAACAAATAAACGAAATGGTCAGCGCCAGGCAAAAATACAGTATCAGTGCAGTCATTGATCAGGAGCGAATATTTTCATTAATCAAAGTTAATAAAAAATAAAGGATCTACCACACCACAATTATGGATTAGTATTTCCATTATTTGTTTCAGGAAAATTTTTTATTTTTTATCTTTTGATTCAAAGGCAGAAAAGAAACTATGGTAAGAAGCTTTTTCATGTTCTTTTTCAAGCATGTCATCT
>DAOWAH010000359.1 GCA_030634675.1 Fidelibacterota bacterium | reverse complement strand
GTTTTATAAACATCGTCCGCCAGCTTAACATCATAAATGCGGATATTTTTTATTTTTTCGATCGGGATAACGCGGGCAAAGGTCAACAGACTACCCTGGTTCAAGTCAGCCGTTTTGATTTTATATTTGTAGGGCTGCCCCAATTCGGCCTGCATGGGCGGTATTGAAACAATGTTTATAGGAGCGTTCACAAAGAATTCCGCTTCAGCCATCCGCGTCTCTCGACCGTCACTCACCGCGACCAGCAGATGGGCAAAATCAACGTTCTGTTCAACCGGTGTCCAGAATAAATGCCCGTTATACGGATCCATCCGCATGCCCGTCGGTAATAGCAATGCAGTAAACTGCAAACGGTCGCCCTGATTGGGATCGTAGGCTGAGATTTGAAAGTCATAGGTCTCGCCCAGTCGAATCATATTCATTGATTCCGGGGCCTGCTCAATTACCGGTGAGTGATTGATAAACAGGGTTACGGTCTGAGTATCACGGGCGATACCGTGACCAACCATTACCGTGAACTGCTGGGTGTCGATCTGGACCGGTGTTGGAATCCAGCGCAGCCGGCCGTCGGCATCCACAGCCATACCTTCCGGACCAGCTAACAATGTAAAGTCCAACGATAGGTCAATGTCCGGCTTCCAGACCTCGATATTATAACGATACTCTTCGTTTGCCTGACCAAGTGAATCGGCAACCGAAAATATGGATACACCGGCGCGGGGATGTAGTGTAAATTCCTGTATTGTCCTGTCAAATCCATCTGATACGACGAGGCGCACCGGGTAAACACGCACATGTGAAGAATCGGTCTGCCACTCAATCAGTCCCGCTGGATCAATAGTCATGCCGGCCGGCCTGGTTTCCAGCGAGAATCTGATCTGCTGGTCAGAGTTGAAATCCCGTATCTGTGGTTGATAGGTGAAAAGCGCATTCGCGAGAAATTCAACGCCTTCCGGTTCAGAGTTGATCTGCGGCGGATCGTTAACGTAAATCCATAAACGCTCATCATAGCTATCCAGCTCTGGTACCATCTGATAAACGATTAAGGAATCAGGCTCTCGTCGATCAAAACTAACCGTTTCACCTACTTTCATTTCTACCCGGTAAGCCAGTTGATAGGCTCCCAGTTGGTCTTTGCCCGGAACCCAGTTTATTGATCTGCTTTCATAGTGAAAGAACATACCTTTGGGCGGTACTTTCAACCAACGAAAGCTGTAAAACTGACGCATGTCATCTTCCGGAATTGTGTAAGTAAAAGTTTGATTGGCAGCTAAAATATGGCGCGGCAGAACGCCTTCCGGTAAGACCCCTCCTTGCGGTATTGGGGTTGGCGATAAGGCAACCAGCTTTTCTCGGTTGGCAGGTAGTAAAATTTCAGGAAATAACTCAATCAGGTCCAATGGTTGTTGAGCAGAGCTATCAATTGTGGTATCAACTACGGCCAGTTCCTGAGGTCCAAAACCCAGATCGCTGGTGAAAATATCCGTAACGGCACCATTCCAACTGGCTGCAATTATGGTTCCCGAGTATAAACCCTGGGAAACAACGGGAAGAACCTGGAATACTTGAGCTCCGTCTTCGACTTCAAGCGAAAAATATTCGACCTGCTCAGGCTGATTTTCAGCGCGCCCGTAAGATAGCGTCAGCATATTCATCTCACCGGAAACCAATACAAGGTCGACCCTGTCATCCTGGTTAAAATCGGCTGCCCGCAAGTCCGATAATGGACCAGCATCGATAACTAGTTCGTCAACCGGTACACCAACCGGGGTCATTGTCAGGGCTATCACATGACCGGACCGGAAGGGCAGGATAATATCACGAAAACCATCACTATCCCAGTCTGCCAGACTGATTGATCGTGGTAAAAGACCAAACAAACCAGATAGAACATATTGGGCCGGTTCGCCGGGATATAAACTGCCGCCGGCATTATAATAAGGTTGGATTTTTAATACACTGCCTTCCGGACTAAAGGCAATCAAATCAACATAGCCATTCCGGTCATAATCAACAGTGGCCGAATAAATGAACCCGGAGCCTGACTTTAGCAACTCCGGTGTTAACTCCACAGTAACTTCCAATTCGCCATTCATTGCCTGATTAATTATTGCCAGGCTGCGCCGTGGACTGCCCAAAGAAACAATCAATTCATCGCTGCCATCACCATCACGATCAAAGACCTGTAAATTGTTACTGCGTAAATATCCCCAGCTATCTGACAGGTCTAAG
>DAOWAH010000204.1 GCA_030634675.1 Fidelibacterota bacterium | reverse complement strand
GGGACATGGTCAGAATATTATCCGCTATGAAAATGGCAAACCAACTGAGCACAGGGAATGGCATCATGGACAGTATATGGTGCGTCATTACCGGAAAGTTATCGAGACGGCGGCGCTTTATGGTATCATGCTGGACGCACATGAGCCGATCAAGGATACGGGCATCCGCCGGACTTGGCCGAATATGATGACCCGCGAAGGCGCCCGGGGGCAGGAATTCAATGCCTGGGGACCCGCTGGTGGTAATCCACCGGATTACACGACGATTCTTCCCTTTACGCGCGGTCTGAGCGGACCATTCGATTTTACTCCGGGCATATTCGATCTCCTTTTTGAACAGGCCAATAGACCGGACAGCCGAGTTAATACCACGCTGGCCAAGCAACTGGCTCTTTACGTTGTGATCTACAGTCCTCTGCATATGGCGGCAGATCTGCCGGAGAATTACCACGATCATCCCTCTTTCCAGTTTGTCAAAGATTTGCCCACGGATTGGGAGAAAACCATCGTCTTGAATGGTGAAATCGGGAATTATATCACTGTTGCCCGCCAGGATCGCAACAGCGGGGACTGGTATATCGGAAGCATTACCGACGAAAATTGCCGGTCCCTGGAGATCACATTAGATTTTCTGGACCCCGAGCACAAATACCTCGCTAAAATCTATGCTGACGCACCTGGGGCGGACTGGCAGACTAATCCGTATGCGTGCGAAATAAAACAGGAACCAATTAATTGTGGGGATCGTCTGATGTTAAACCTGGCTCCCGGTGGTGGCGCGGCTGTCAGGTTAGTTGAAGATAGAAATTGACCGGTACTATTATTCTAATTTGGAAGAAGGCTGGTGAATTGCCTTTTCCCAGGTCAGATTCTTTTTTACCATTTGCCTTTTTGGGAGTCAAATTTGATAAGCAATTTATTCTGCCACAAAAGGAATTAATCATCATGAACGGAAAAATAATACCGAGAGCCGGATGACTGGGAAAGCATGATAAACATGGATCAGAGCCGGGGAGGGGCCACCCCATAGAAAGGCTCAACTGGGTAATTAACTGATAAAAGGATTCATCAATGAAAAGCTTTATTAAAACCACAATACCGCTACTTATTTTTCTAAACTTTCTTTTTACCGGCTGTAGCCAGTCTAAATTGGACAGCGCCTGGTCCGGTGGAACCGTAATAATTGATGGGGATGATCAGGAATGGCGCTCAAAGCAATTTGTCCCAAAGGGGGAAAAGATCGCCCTGGGAATAATGAATGATGAAGCCAATCTTTACCTATCGTTTCGTACGGCCGATCAACAGACCATTATCCGGGCCTTGAGCCTTGGGTTTACTATCTGGATTGATCTGAAAGGTGGTAAGCGGCAGACCTTTGGTGTTAAATACCCGGTTGGAACCGGACTCGGTGAAATGCGTGGTCTGTTGCATGACCGGCAGGCCTCCTATGATGAGCGCGAAGAACAGATCAGGTTCCTGCTCCATACACAGACTATGACTGATATTTATGGTCCTGATAATTACCTGATCAACCGTATAGCATTGTCAAATGAAAGTGGCTTGAAATTGAAATCGGCTTATTCCAGAGGACAATTTATTTTTGAAGTACAGATCCCATTTACGAATATTGCTGAACAAACCGGAGGTCCGACAGTTAGCCCAGGTGCCAGAATTGGCGTGGGATTTATTGCCGGTGAAATTGACCGGGAAGCGCTGCGATCCCAAATAGCCGGCCGCGGTGGTAGAGGTGGTAGCCGACCGGGCGGTGGTATGGGTGGTCGTGGAGGTATGGGCGGTAGCCCTCCCGGAGGCGGCATGGGCCGTTCTGGTGGTGGCAATCGGCAAATGATGCCAGATGCGATGGAGGCCTGGTTTAAGGTAAAGCTGGCCGAGCAGCGGTAAAGCAATCAAATTAAGCATCCAACTTCATTATTATTGTATTATCTGATATTAGTCCTGCCAGCTATGTCCGGTTCGATAAACAATTTGAATTTTAGTATTAGTCGGTAGAATGTAATAAAAATTTGTCTGACTTGATAAACCACGTTATATTACTTGTCAAATAGTCAATTGTATTTGATATGGTAAATAACAATGGAGACAACTCATGCCAGTTGAAATCACCAGCGATTTGAATCTTTCCCCCCAGGAAGAAACCATGTTGGATATGCATTCCTTTTTGAATATTATGAATGTCTTGAACACGGAACTGTACTTGCTGGGTGATAAAATTGATGATGAAACAATCCTGCTTCCCAGCCTTGAGCATTGTCAGACAATCAACGCCAGTTTATCGGATCGAAATCAAGCACTGGACAGCGCCCGAACCGTGGATAAAACCAAACAGATCATTCACGATAATATTAATGCCATAATCATTACCAAACCCGACTTGCGGGATTCAGCAATAATCACAACAACCCTGGTAAATTTTAATTCAATTTTCGATATTCTGGAAGTGCGAGCCCGGGAAATCCTGGCGCGCCTGACCCAGGGCGAACAATGGGTCCGGTATCCGATCGATCAGTTGACTAAAAATTTTATTAGTTTTTTCATGGCAATCGCATTGAACAGCAAAGGCCGATATCGTATTGTCTATAATATTGCCGCCAAGACTGTCAACGATTACCTGATTAATTTTAATATATCCAGCGTGGATAAGTCTTCCATCCTGATGCCGGCGGTTTTTCAGGATGTTATGCGTGATCTGATTGCCAATGCCCGTAAATATACGCCCCGGGGTGGTACGATTACTGCCGGGTTACAGGATAACGGTAAGAAGATACGTTTTGTAGTCCAAGATACCGGCAAGGGTATTCCACCGGATGAAATCGAACAAGTTGTCCAATATGGACAACGAGCCAAAAATGTATTGAATAAAAAGACAATGGGGGGTGGTTTTGGTTTGACTAAGGCCTATTATGTGACCAAACAATTAAGCGGCCGGATGTGGATTGATTCGGTAATCGACAATGGGACGAAAATTGAAATTGAATTTCCACGGAATGCAAAAAAGTTCGTTTAACACTTTAGTTAATGCTATCAATATTGTTGTTTATTGATTGCATACAGAAATTCACCACTATAATTGGGAGTGTTCAAATGTTTATTAGACTAATTCTGAAAATTTCAGTTATGGCCATGTTGATTTTAATCACCGGTTGCGCCACAACCGTTCCAATCGGGACGGTAGTAATGATCTCCGAAGAGCCGGCCAAGGTGGTAACCGGTATTGAACTATTAAAGCAGCAGGATTTTACCTTGTTGGAAGGCAAGCGGGTAGGTCTGGTGACCAATGCCACTGGTGTTGATTGGCAGTTACGCTCGACAGTGGATTTGTTGCACGAAGCAAGAAATGTTAATCTAGTTGCTTTATATGGTCCGGAACATGGTGTGCGAGGCGCCCAGACTGCCGGTGAACATGTGGGGTTTTATACTGATGAACGTACCGGCCTACCGGTTTTTTCACTGTATGGCAAAACGCGCAAACCGACTCCGGATATGCTAAAGGATGTGGACGTGCTGGTTTATGATATCCAGGGAATCGGCTGCCGTTCTTATACATTTATCAGCACCTTGGGGGTTTGTATGGAAGCCTGTGCCGAGAATGATGTCGAATTTATGGTATTGGACCGTCCTAATCCATTGGGGGGCAACCGGATCGAAGGTAATCTGGTGGAAGATGGTTATTTCTCCTTTGTCAGCCAGTTTCCGGTGCCCTACGTCTTTGGCCTGACGGTCGGTGAATTTGCCCGGATGCTGAACGGCGAAGGTATGTTGAAAGATGGTATTCAATGCGAACTGACCGTAGTACCGATGGAGCATTGGAAGCGACTCATGACTTTTGAAGATACCGGTCTGGAGTGGGTACCTACTTCACCCCATATTCCCCATAAATATTCTCCACTTTACTACGTTAGTACCGGTGTGATGGGTGAACTGGGTGTTATTTCCGAAGGTGTAGGTTCTACTGCGCCTTTCCAATTTGTCGGAGCTGAATGGGTTGATGCCCATACATTGGCTGCTGGACTGACTTCGATTGGTTGGCCAGGGATCATTTTTCG
>DAOWAH010000219.1 GCA_030634675.1 Fidelibacterota bacterium | reverse complement strand
ATTGGCGCGGCGGCAGTAATACTGATGCGGCCGATCCTGCCCTACGCCCTGGCCTTCGCTGCTGGCGCAATGATTTACGTAGTAGTGGAAGAATTAATCCCCGAATCGCAGCTACAGAAAAATACAGATACAGCGACCATTGGCGCCATGCTGGGTTTTGCGGTAATGATGAGCCTCGATGTGGCGCTGGGGTGATGGGCGGGGAGCGGAGAGCAAAGAGCGGAGAAGCTGAGGAGAAACTGATTCATTCAATAATATAACTCTGTATTCTCTATGTCTCGGTGGCAAATAGTGCTGAGTATTCACGAACTAATGACAATCAGGATTTAATGAATAAAACAGAATTTTTACGACCGATTACCGAATTAATTGAGTCACGCTCCTCTTGGCGCAGTTATAAGTCGCAGCCGCTGGAATTGGAGTTGCATAGGCAAATTATTGATTATATCAGCCAGCAAACAGTGGGTCCCCTGGGTCACACTACCCGCTTTCAATTAATCGAAAAAGACGACCCGCTGCGCATCGATAATGCCAGCTTTGGTACTTATGGTTTTATCAAGAACGCCCGCAATTTTATCGCCGGGGCAGTAGAAAAAGGAACGCGGCACTGGGAAGATTACGGCTACAACCTGGAAAAGATTATTCTCAGAATGACCGATCTAGGGCTGGGCACCTGCTGGCTCGGGGGGACTTTTAAACGAAGTGAATTTGGTCCGCTGTTGAACGTGGGGATAAAGGAAGTTATTCCCGCAATTACTCCGGTTGGATACGGCACAACAAACCGCGCTGTCCGGGACCGGGTGATTCGCTGGGGCGCCAAATCACGCACTCGCCGTCCCTGGAAAGTATTATTTTTTGATGGCAGTTTCAGTCTACCGCTTTCAGTGTTCGTAGCCGGTAAGTTTGTTCAGGTACTGGAAATGGTTCGCCTGGCGCCTTCTGCTTCCAATCGCCAGCCCTGGCGGATTGTACGCGATGGTAGTGCATTTCATTTTTTTCTGCAACGCACGCCCAATTATAGTGGCTTTACCAAATCAACGGACCTGCAGCGGGTGGATATGGGCATAGCCATGTGCCATTTTGATTTAACGGCCCGGGAGGCCGGCTTTACCGGGGAGTGGATTGATGCTGAGCCAAACATCGATTTGCCGGAATTGGCGGAATATATTATTTCGTGGAAGACAATCGGTTAAATACCAAGGAATCCATCTACGCTTAAGCTACGATAGACAGGCAGAGAGCATGGAGAACACAAATATTTAACATTGTAATTGCAATATTTGCGAATAATTGTAACATTGTCGGGGTAGTTTGGAAATAATCTGTCGGAAACTGGGTGAATCCTTGGAATAGTTTGCTTTCATTTAGATAGCTGTGTAATATAGTCATGACCAAATAACTAATATAGTCACAGGTTCACAGATGGTTAAATCATTTGATTCACAGGAAAGGGAAAAGATTCGCCGGGAGTTACTAAACAAAGGCCGGGAATTATTTGAAATCTATGGTTTGAAAAAAACCAGTATTGAAGATATCACTACCGGGGTTGGAATTTCGAAAGGCAGTTTTTACAATTTCTTTGCTTCAAAAGAGGAATTGTTTTACATGATCATTGAGGAAGAAGAAAACTTCCGGGACCGGATTCTGGCCGATTTGATTGCCAACGAACCCTCTGCCGAAAAGGCTCTGTACCAATTGTTCAGCCAGGCATTCGCCTATATTGATTCCAGCACCCTGATGGAAAAGCTGTATGAACCGGGGGTTTTTCAGCAGTTGTTGCGCAAACTGCCGGCAGAAAAACTGGCCACCCATCAAGCCAACGACCATCAGGCGGCTCGTGCTTTTATTGAACATTTTCAGCAAAACAGCAATCTGCGTCGTGTGGAGCACGAGGTTCTGTCGGCTTTTTTCCGGGCAATTTTTCTGATCACTCTCCACAAAAAGGAAATCGGCGCCGAACTTTACCCGCGGGTGATTGACTTGCTAGTAGAAGTTATTGCCAGCGGATTAACCGAGCAGCGGGAGTCCCATAATGATTGACATAAAACAATTGTGCTTTACCTATCCGGGGAATAAGAAACCGACTATCAAAGGCATTGATTTTAATATTAAGCAGGGCGAAATCTTTGGGTTTCTCGGTCCCAGTGGGGCCGGCAAAAGCACGACCCAGAAAATCCTGATCGGCCTTTATGACTATTACCAGGGCGATATTTCCATCTGGAACCGCGATCTTCACGACTGGCACCAGGATTATTACGAACGGGTGGGGGTGGCTTTTGAAGTGCCCAATCACTATTTAAAGCTTACCGGCCGGGAGAATCTCAACTACTTCCGCTCGCTGTATTCTGGTGAAACTGAAGATACCAATGAGCTGTTGGAAATGGTTGGACTCCTGGCTGATGCTGATATGCCGGTGGGGCAGTACTCCAAAGGAATGAAAGTCCGGTTGGGTTTTGCTCGTTCCCTGCTGGCCAAACCGGATCTGATCTTTCTCGATGAACCCACCGCCGGCCTGGATCCGGTGAACGCCCGAATAATAAAGGACATCGTACAGCAGAAAAAATCCGAGGGTAAAACCGTATTCCTGACCACCCATGACATGACAGTGGCCGACCAGCTATGCGACCGAGTGGCCTTTATCGTTGATGGTGAAATAAAGCTGATCGACATACCCCGCGATTTGAAACTGGAATTCGGCCGGCATCTGGTGCGAGTGGAATACAGTGATAATGGTAAAATTGAAATCCGTGATTTTGAACTTGACGGACTGGCGGAAAATGAAGTATTTCTAAAAACGTTGCATGAGCACAATATCCAAACCATCCATTCCCAGGAGACAACCCTGGAAAATATTTTTATTGAAGTTACCGGCCGGAGGCTGGCGTGATTTCCCTGGTCAGTACAGTAACTAAAGATGTTCGCCTACAGGTACGCTATGGATTTTATTTTGCAATTGTATTTGTAGCCATTATTTATATTGCCATCATCAAACAATTACCCCCGGCCAGCCGCGGTACAATCCTGCCGCTGCTGCTTTTGAGCAACCTTACCATCACGGCTTATTTTTTTGTGGCCGGATTAATTCTGTTTGAAAAAGGCGAAGGCACCCTGGAAGCGTTGGTGGTAACACCCCTGCCGCCTGCCGCTTATCTGACAGCCAAGATAATCAGTCTGTCGATTTTGGCGCTGGTGGAGAATCTGCTGATCGCCGGAATCACAACCTGGTTCGATTTTAACCTGCCAATGTTGGCCACGGGATTAATCCTGAATGCTGCCATCATGGTGCTGATGGGTTTTATTGTGGTTGTCCGTTTCGATTCGATCAACGAATTCATCATCCCCGGTGCCTTGCTGATGACGATATTCTCAGTCCCGCTAATCGACTATCTTGGTTTATTTCAGCACTGGCTGTTTTATCTTCACCCGGTAACGGCGCCGCTGAAATTGATGGGGGTAGCATTTACCGGTAATGGCGATGTGGGTATTTGGCTGGGCGTGATAAGTTCACTGATTTGGATTGGATTATTGTTTAACTGGGCGCGCCGGGATTTTCGGCAATTTGTCATTCTGGGAAGGGGACAGCGATGAACATTATTCGTGTATACCGGTCTTTGGGTCCGGTGGATGCTCGCAGCGTGCTCCGCGATTCCCTGCTGCAATGGATGCTGGTGATCCCGTTTCTGCCGGCACTGATTGTGCGCTGGGGAATACCGACTTTGAACGACTGGCTGAAGCTGGAATATGGTTTTGATTTAACGCCTCACTACACTCTGATCATGAGTTT
>DAOWAH010000361.1 GCA_030634675.1 Fidelibacterota bacterium | reverse complement strand
GACACGGCCTACACTTTGCCCCTTATAATACAACAAACCACCGCCTTTTCCAAAGGCTATCCCGAGATCAGAGTGACTCGCTTCACCGGGTCCGTTTACGACACACCCCATCAGGGCTACTGACACAGGAGTTTTAACATCTTTCAGACGTTCTTCCATTTCCCCGGCTATTTTGAATAAGTCAACTTCCAAACGCCCACAGGTTGGACAAGCGACAATCGTAACCCCTCTACTGACCAGTCCCAGAGATTTAAGAATTTCGTAGCCGGCATGGACTTCTTTTACCGGATCGTCAGTCAGGCTTACCCGGATTGTATCTCCGATCCCTTCAGCGAGGAGCGTGCCGATACCTACAGCCGATTTAATTGTACCGGATACAGCCGGGCCTGCTTCCGTCACACCGAGATGGACTGGATAATCAAATTCCCTGGAAAACAATCGATAGGCATCGATCATCAATTTGGTATCGGAAGCTTTCAGCGATACCACGATTTCATTGAAGTCATGTTCTTCACAAATACTAATATGATGCCGGGCGCTGGCGACCATTGCTTCTGCTGTCGGGTAGCCATATTGTTCTAAAAGATGCTTTTCCAGACTACCGGCATTTACACCAATCCGGATTGGCAAGCGGGCTGCTTTGACCTTATCCAAAACGGTTTTTACTCGCTCCCGGGAACCAATATTACCCGGATTAATCCGGATCTTATCCACTCCCGCATCGACTGCGGCTAAGGCCATACGATAATCAAAATGGATGTCGGCCACCAGGGGCACCGTCATTTGCCGCTTAATCTCAGGTAGTGCATCAGCCGCCCGCTGGTCCGGGACGGTTACACGGATAATCTGACAACCGGCTTCTTCCAAACGTTCAATCTGGTTCAGCGTTGCCGTTACATCATGGGTTTTAGTCGTAGTCATGGATTGTACCGGAATCGGTGCCCCGCCACCAATCGGTACCTCACCCACAAATACCTGACGTGTCTTTCGGCGTTCAATCATTGCGAGTGAACAAAATTAGTGGAAATCCCATGAAACTTCAATCATTTAACCACCTGATAGGGACTATTTAGATTGGTACTGGCCAATTTGATGGCATAACAAAAATTGTCCAAATCAATTACTTGTTGGTATAATTGCACTGCTTCCGCCCGATTGTCTTCAATATCTAGTAGCTGCCCTTTCAATAACAGAGCATTGGCTAAAACCGCATCCAGTTCGGCATCATAGTGTTCGATCGCCAGATTTACTGATTCCAGTGCTGCAGAATAATCACCCTGTAAAAAATGATAAAAAGCCCACTCATAATGCAAATATCCGTAAAACGTAGTCTTGTGCATAGCCGGTAAAGTCGGGTATTGATCGCTAAGCCATTGTAAAGATTCAAAACCACTTTCAAGATCTCCGCTTGTTAGTTGACAATGGGTGAGCAGTTGGTGGTAATACCAATTCCCTGGAAAGGCAATTACTAATCTTTCAGCATATTGAAAAGCAAGGTGGGGTTTGTTCTCAATATACAGATATAGGTAACTAATAATTCCACTAGCTTCCATCCAGGAAAAATCACCATCAGCGGCAGCGCGCAGGATTGCAGCCCGGCCGGTTTCTAGAGATGGTTCCAGTCCAAATAATCCTGCCCCAAATTTTATTAGCCCACCACTCAATCCGGCATAATATTCTACTATTCCGATCGGCAATTGCGCATCGATGAAATCAGGATTTTCATCAGCAACCGTCCGGATTATTGAGAATCCTTTATAGGCATACCACAATGTTCTAATCCATTCTTTGCGGCCCAGATGAATTCGGGCTTTCAAACCGATTGCCGAACCGTAATACAATCGATAAACCGCTTTCTGTGGATATTGCTCAATCAGCTGCTCATAAATCGGAATAACTTCCGCTAAATCATTACTGAGAATACGGTAGTTTTCTGCCACCGGATCGACCGCCTGGCTGTGTTGATAGCGGGCGGCAGCATAAACCAGATGAACAGTAGGGTTTTCGGGAAAAAGCTGGCGAGCTGAATCAAGAATAGCAACTGATTCGCCGGTATCATAATTGTACCAGGCCTTGATACCGGTCCAGATCAGGCTATCTCCCTGTTCAGCGGCAAAGCCAATGTTTATCATTTGCTGAATAATTACAATCCATAAACTGGTAATTCTGATTTGATATTTCATTTTGGCTGGTGAGTAATTAATTGAAATCAAAACTAAAAGAAAT
>DAOWAH010000057.1 GCA_030634675.1 Fidelibacterota bacterium | reverse complement strand
ATAATGCGATTGTTCTGATTGACCTGATCAATCAACTGCGCCGGCGTGGTAAGACCAAAATAGAAGCAATTATTGAAGGTGGAAGGTCACGTTTGCGACCGATTGTCATGACAACATTGACCACCGCCCTAGGGTTACTGCCCTTAGCCCTGGGTTTTGGTGAGGGTTCTGAAGTACGCGCACCGATGGCGATTACAGTTATCGGCGGTTTGCTGGTTTCAACCCTGCTGACATTGATTGTAATTCCGGTTATGTATTCGCTGTTGGATCGTAAAAAATTATATGTAGAAGAGTCAGAAAAAACGTGAATCTGACTGAATTCTCCCTTCGCCGACCGATCACGATTCTGATGATATTTACCTGCCTGATAGTAATCGGTGCAATTGCCACCCAGCTAATATCAATCGAATTTTTTCCTGAAGTACAGGGACCACAGATCTGGGTTGAGATTCCCTATCCCGGATCAACTCCGGAGGAGGTAGAACGTCAAATTACCCGTCCGGCCGAGGAAGTCCTTGGTACTATCACGGGCGTAAAACGGATTATGTCCAATTCGCGTGAAAACGGTGCCTGGGTGCAGTTGGAATTTAAATGGGGTGAGAATACCGCTATCAAAGCTTTGGAAGCCCAGGAAAAATTGAATGGCATTCGCCACTTACTGCCTGAAGACGTAGAGCGCTTTTTTGTTCGTAAATGGTCATCGTCGGATTGGGCAATTCTAAATTTACGGATTTCCAGCGAACGCGATTTATCTAATGCCTATGACATGCTCAATCGGAATATCAAACGGCGCCTTGAACGAATCAATGGCGTTTCACGGGTAGAATTATATGGGATCGAGAAAAAACAGATCCGGGTTGAACTACTGGCGGACAGGATTAAGTCGCATAATATCAATCTGAATCAATTATCACAAATATTGACTCAGTCAAATTTTTCGGTTACCGCCGGGCGAATCACCGATGGACAACATCGTTTCGTTGTGCGACCAATCAGTGAATTTCAATCGGTTAAGGATTTTGAGAATCTAATAATTGGTGCTCATAATCTGCGTCTGAAAGATGTGGCCAATGTTTCCTATCAAAACCCGGTACTGGATTACGGGCGCCATCTGGATCGTAAATACGCCATCGGTCTGGATGTGTTCAAGGAATCAGGCGCCAACACAATTGCCGTGACAGAGGCAGTCACTGCAGAAATTGATGAAATCAGTCTGTTACCGGAAATGGCCGGTATTGCAATATATTATATGGATAACCAGGCCGAAGGTATTCTTTCATCGCTGAGGGAATTGTTAAAATCAGGCCTGTTGGGTGCTTTTTTTGCTGTAGCGCTACTGTTCTTTTTCCTGCGCAAATTTCAAACAACAATGATGGTAATCCTGGCAGTTCCATTTTCTCTTTTGGTGACGGTTGCGCTGCTGTATTTTTTCAATTTATCATTGAATATTCTTACAATGATGGGCTTGATGCTATCGGTGGGAATGCTGGTTGATAATGGCGTGGTTGTTACTGAGAGTATTTACCGCCACCGGCAGAATGACAAAACTGAAAAACTGGTGGCAATCAAAAAGGGCGTAAAGGAAGTGGGGCTGGCCATTACCGCAGGAACATTAACTACAGCTATTGTCTTTCTGCCCAATATCGTCAATTCCCAGAATGAAGTGTCCATGTATTTGAAGCATGTTGGATTGACAATTGTATTTGCCCTGGGAGCTTCCCTGCTGATCGCTCAAACGGTAATTCCGCTGATTGCACGACATGTCCGGTTGCGACTGTCCAATCCAAAGGCGACAACCGTAGATAAAATGGTAACATCATATCGCCGTGTTTTAGTTTGGATGATAGGCCATCATAAAATCAGTTTGCTGATTGTATTTCTGGTTTTAGTATCGGTGGCAATACCCATGAAATTTGTCTCAAAGGATATGTTCCCACCTCAGGAAGATCGTCGCATACGGTTGCGTTACCAGATCAACGGCAGCTATACCATTGAAAAGATAGAAGAAGCTGTGGATGTGATTGAAGAATATCTGTTTGCCAATCAGGAGGATTTTGAAATCAAATCGGTTTACAGTTATTATAATACAAATTATGCCATGTCGACTATCATTCTTACGGAAAAGGAAAGTGCCCATAAGTCGTTAGACCAGATCAAAGAAGAAATACGTGAAAACCTGCCTAAACTGGCTATCGCTCAACCCAGTTTTGAACGGCGTCACCGGCAGGGCGATGGAGAAGGTGTTCGTGTTCAATTAGTAGGTAAATCCAGTGAACGCCTGGTTGCTCTGTCTCATGATGTGGCCTGGGTGTTGTCCAAGATACCCGGATTTACCGATGTACGCTCCCAGGCCGAAGCCGGTGATGAGGAAGTACAGGTAGTGATCGATCGTGATCGTGCCCGGCAGTACGGATTCTCTGTTCGGGATATCGCCCGCACGATATCAGTATCCATGCGCGGTCAGAACTTGCGCAAATTACGCGCTGAAGATGGTGAAATCGATGTGCGGGTAATGATGCAGAAAGAAGATCAGCGTACCCTGGATAATCTGAAGGACCTGCCTTTGTTCAATGATCAGGGACAGGTGGTAAGGCTGGCTTCCCTCGCAGATTTCAAGATCCGTCGGGGACCGCGCAATATATTCCGGGAAAACCGAACTACAATCATGAGCGTTTATCTCGATCTATATGATGTTACCATGGATCAAGCCCGGAGCAAAATTCGGGCAGTGTTGGATAATTATAATTTTCCCACTGGTTATTCCTATAATTTCGGAAGCGCTTTCAGCTACGAAGACGAGACCATGCAGATGATGATGATGAACACCTTGTTGGCTTTGGCTTTGATCTATTTTGTAATGGCAGCTTTATTCGAATCGCTGGTTTTCCCGGCGGCTATCTGGACCTCAATTATCTTTGCCATTGTGGGTGTATTCTGGTTCTTTTTAATCACTGGAACTAATTTCGATTTGATGGCCTGGACGGGCGTGTTGATTTTGATCGGAGTAGTTGTCAATAATGGAATTGTGCTGATCGATTATGTCAACCAGCTCCGCAGTCGGGGCCGGACACGAACCGAAGCGATTCTCCAGGCCGGGCAATACCGCTTGAGGCCAATCCTGATGACGGCAGGCACTACAATTTTAGGACTAATTCCCCTATGCTTTGGTGGGACGCTGGTCGGTGGTGGCGGACCGCCTTATTTCCCCATGGCGCGGGCAATTGTGGGCGGACTGGCTTTTTCCACTTTCGTAACCCTGATCATTTTGCCGACGATATATATTACCCTGGATGACTTGCGCAATTGGTCCCGGCGAGTATTGCGATTGGCGAAGATAAATTGAGTTATAAAGGGCTGAACCCCCTCGCATCAGGGAGTGCAGGGTAGTGCTCTCTACCAGTGGAAACCCCTAGAGCTTTACAGGTTATTTACTGAGGTATTTTCTTACTTCCTGAGCTTCCCTCCGCACTAAGTAGGCAAAATCCCAGGTCTGACCTTCTTCCAGTCCGAGAATATCGCTCATCTTGGAACGCAGATAATCATTCTGTAAATCATCGGTAAAACCGTACCGGACCAGTTTACCGAGGCTGCGAACTGCTTTGGAGCGGATCACATCATTGGGATGGGTTAATTTTTTGGACAGGGCATAGAATATTTCTTCCTTCATCTCAGCGTTCACATCGCCCGGATCGATTGATTCGCAGATCTTACCGAGGGCACGCACCGCAGTATCTTCTAATTCACGGCTGGGGCTTTTCACGGCCTGCAGTACAATCGGTAACGCGTCAATGATTTTGGCCGACCTTATTTTACCAAAAGCATACAGGAT
Source organism: Fidelibacterota bacterium (assembly GCA_030634675.1). The sequence goes on along the minus strand of DAOWAH010000057.1, from coordinate 4,492 downwards.
GAAAGCCCGGAAAATAGCTTCTTGCTGTTGATCGTAAGATTCAATCAGGGTGCTGATAGCTTTATCACCCATTAAACCACAGGTCTGGGCAAAGACCAGTTCGGCTTTCAAATCCGTATTCTCCAGCCGTGCCAGAATCAGCGGAATGGCCTTCGGTCCCATTGACGCAATGACTCTCTGGGCCTCATCGCGTACCGCCCGCAGATCGGGGCGATCAAAAGTGTCCACATAGAACAAGCTGGATAAAGCATCGAACATAAGGGATAATTCTTCTTCGTCAGGATCGGTTTTCAATTCCGCTACTGTTTCCTCGATACCCTCAGAGATAATCCTCGGGTTGGCCGAAGATAATTTCTTGAAATACGATTTCACTTTTACCTCCCTTTATTTCAAAATTAATTGGTGGGTGGCTGGATCGGGACCAATTGTTATTGTGCCTGGCAGGAGTGACAGCGCTTCCTGCAGTTTACCCGAATCAGAATTAAAACAATGGATCAAAACCTGTCCCGCGCTTACTTCATCGCCGATCTTGCGTAAAAATTCCATTCCGGCAGTAGGGTCCACAGAATCGTTGGTTTTCAAGCGGCCGCAACCTAAGCTGACGGTGGCGAGTCCGATACGGTAAGTATCCATAGCCTGGATATATCCGGACGCAGGTGCGAAAAAATCCTGGCGGTAGGCCGGTTGATGCAAAGTTGTGGGATCATCTAATATCGTTCCATCGCCAGCTTGATTATGGATCATTTCACGGAATTTAGCATAGGCGCTGCCATCGATAATTAATTTTTGCTGGAGCTCAATTGCTTCCGCTTCGTCGGTCGCCAGGCCGGCCTGGAGCAGCAGTTTGCTGCCCAAAATGTAGGTGACTTCCATAGTATCGGCGGGGCCATGACCACGCAGGCAATCGAATGATTCAAGCATTTCACACCACAGTCCGGCAAACCGACCTAATGGTTGATTCATGCTGGTGAACACAGGGTCGGTTTTTACGCCAAAATCCTGGCCAATACGAACCAGGTGATCCGCCAGTTCCCGCGCCTGTTCCGCTGTTTTCATGAATGCACCGTTGCCGGTTTTAATGTCCAGCACCAGGCCCTGAATTCCTTCAGCGATTTTTTTACTCATGATCGAACCACAGATCAATGGTATCGATTGAACCGTGCCAGTCACATCCCGCAGGGCATAGATTTTTTTATCGGCGGGACAGATATCAGCCGTTTGTCCGATCATGGCGATGCCGATTGTTTCCACTGCCTGGCGGAATTCGTCTAAGGATAAGCCGGTGCGGAAACCGGGAATGGTCTCCAGCTTATCCAAGGTGCCACCGGTGTGACCCAATCCGCGGCCGCTGATCATGGGTATCGCCAGTCCGGCTGCGGCTAGCAGAGGACCGAGAATTATGGATACTTTGTCACCGACACCGCCGGTACTGTGTTTATCGGCCACGTAAGCGTTCAGGTGGGAAAAATCCATACGCCGCCCGGAATCGATCATCAATTCCGTCAGAATTGCGATTTCATTGTAATCCATACCCTGGAAAAAAATCGCCATCAACAGGGCCGACATCTGATAATCCGGTAAAGTGTCATCAGTATAACCGCGAATGAAGAAGTGAAGTTCGTCGACAGTGAGGGCTTTGCCGTCGCGTTTACGTTGAATGATTTCAGCCGGGATCATGATTTTTTCCTCTTAAATAGTTGGGACAATTTCCAGATGAATTGGACCGGCGCCCGTTCGCGTACGGTATACAGAGTAAGGTAGAGCGCAATAATCAGCAGGATTAAATTTGGTAACCACATGGCTATATAGGGCTTCAGGATATTGCGGTCGGCAATTTCTTCACCACCAATCAGCATGATGTAATAAATCAGGAAAAAGCCGAAACTGAGGCTCATCCCAATCACAAAACCACCCTTTTTAGCGAGTACACCCAGCGGTGAACCAACCAATACAAACAGTAAACAGGCAAAGGGCAGGGAAAACTTTTTATGAATTTCAACCCCGTATTTATTATTGCTTTTCCTGTAACTGTGGATCAGGTTATATTCATTTTTAGCCTGGCGCTCCAGGCTGCGAGCGCGACGGTCCTTAACCCTGAAATCCGCTTCGGACAGGGAGGTATCCTGCTTAAGGGTCACGCGGTAATTCTCGATCACTTCCTGGGCAAGTTCCAGATCGGGCGGTACGAGACTATCACCGGTAGTGCGCTGGAAAGCTTTGGCCAGACGGGTCTTGACAGTGGTTACACGTTTTTTGTAAGTCCGCTGCTTTTCCAGCATCATCGGTACGGTCATTTCACGGTCAGTACGGGATGATTTATCACGGCGCTTCAGGAGCAGATCGTCGGCTGGAATGATAATGCGGTGTTTTTCAAACTGAATGCGCCGGAAATTGCCATAATCCTGGCGGTCCAGTTCATGGATCTCACCATTGTATAGAGTCATAATTATGGCATCATCGATGGTAGATAAATGACCTTGTTTGGCATAGATGGTTGTTTGTGATTTCGTGTTATCCTTACTGAAGATGCGGACATCCTGCATCATGTCGCCATCCTTAGCGCGGATGATCATGCTGTAGTCTGGTAAATCTTCGATGAAATAGCCCGGTTCGATGTTCAGCCCGGGACGCTTGCGATATATATCTCCGGAAAGGATCCGGGCGCGGTGATTCATCTGCGGTAGAATGACATTATTGAAATAGACCAGCGAGCTTCCAACGATCAGCCCGAAGAATAGCGCCGGCCGGATGATGGTCAGGAAACTGATTCCGGAGGTACGCATGGCGGTGATTTCATTATCTTCGGACAGACGACCAAAAGTCATCAGGGCGGCAATTAAAACTGCCATGGGCACTGCCAATGCAACGATCCAGGCCAGGTTCAGGAACAGGTATTCCAGAATGGTAAGAACATCAATGCCCTTGCCAAGAAAGCGATCTATCGCCCGTAACAGGAAATTGGTGAACAGGATAAAAACGATAACCAGCAGGGCGAAGAAAAAGGGCATGAAAATTTCTTTTAGTATGTACCGCGTCAGCAAGCGCATGGCTGAAATTACACACGGAAGCTCAGACAGGGTAATGGAAGATAGAAAATGGTTTATCCCTACTGACTATTGACCACTGACCAATGACCTTTTGAGCCTTGTTTACGGCTCAAAATCCGCCTAATTTCGCCTGCCCTGATTGGCACCATTCGGGGCCGTATGGTGGGCGTAGCTCAGCAGGTTAGAGCATCTGGTTGTGGCCCAGAAGGCCGTGGGTTCAAGTCCCATCGCTCACCCCGACTCTTTAATTATAAGATGATAATCCTATAAAATCGGGGTGTAGCGTAGCCCGGTCAGCGCGCCTGCTTTGGGAGCAGGAGGTCGCCAGTTCAAATCTGGCCACCCCGACATGATTTTTCCGGGATATTGTATGTGTAGCGCATCCCGATGGAATCGGGAGGGTCGGGAGTTCCCTGTCCGCCGAAACCATACCGGCGCACTAATCATGCTATGGCAGGCAGGCCTTGGCGCAGGCGGGAAATCTCCCCGCTCCGACGCAAAATTTGCTCTCGTTTGCTAATTGACTCTATTTCTGGTACTAACTGTCATTTCCGTCGTATGCCTGCTTATTATACCGGTTGTGGTCTAATTATCAAACACATGATACTTGAATTATCTATCTCTGTTAATTCTGGCGTTATTCCCTGCTCAGTGCATAGTGCTTGAAATTCCCCGGTAGTGAGTGAACTTGCATAGAATCCATCCTTACATGCAATTGTCCCCTGTCCTGTCCTTTGGTAATCTATTTCACCTAATAAACCGTGTGCGGATTGTAATTCAAACCACCTCAATCTGTCAGCCCAAATATTATTGGAGTAACTGGAAAAAATGACCTTTCCTCCAGGTTGTGTAACCCGTAGCGCTTCTTGGATTAAAATAGATTTATCTACCCCAAACGCACAGATTCCATTTTGAACACAAAAAACCACGTCAAACGTCATATCTCGAAATTCCATCTGAGTAGCATCCATTTTCAGGTACGTGATTTTCGATTCAAGACCTTCATTCGCTTTTGCCAGCTGTAAGCTGTCATTTGCAGTATCAATGCCAGTCACATTATTTGCGATCTCAGCTATCTTCTTTGTGATTCTTCCATATCCACAGCCTAGTTCAAGAACTGAATCTGTTGGCTGAATAATTGACAGAATGTAATCGATTTCGGCATCCAGGTATTGCACTATTCGTGCAGGGGCAATGGCATAGCATTGTTTCAATCTGTTACCAGATAATTTTTCACTGTAATAACTCATCCGGCATTTTTCCGGGCTATATAACGTTGTTTTTCAGCAGCGAGTCCTAGAATAAGGAACGAATGGTGGATCATGTCCATCTGTCAAAAATTGTTAGAAATAATGTTCATCACATTTTGAAAGAAGGATAACGGTATACTTTTGAATGTATAATCTCTCTTTATTTGATTTTTCCAATACAGTAAAAATATGACT
>DAOWAH010000436.1 GCA_030634675.1 Fidelibacterota bacterium | reverse complement strand
CCTTTGGAAACTTCGTCAGCAGGAGCCGGTTCTACTACAACGCGATCAGCCAAGGGCTTCAATTTAATGCTCATAGTTTACTCCTGTTTAGTGTTAGTTATATGTATTTCTAATGTTTTATCAAATAAATTCAGCGCTAAAATTAGACAATAGATAACAAAATCTACAATTACTATTTAGCACTCTTTAAAGCCGAGTGCTAATACGGATTATCTAGTAAAAATTGCTTATGCGCCGGTACTTCCGAAACCCCCGCTTCCGCGACTGGTTGCGCTCAATTCATCGACCAACTGAAATTTGATCGGCGATCCGTCTACGGCCACCAGTTGAAACAGGCGCTGACCAGGCTGTACGGTATACGGTTCATTTTTTATATTGTCTACGGCCGCCATGATTTCTCCTCGATAGCCACCATCGATCAGCCCGATAGAATTTGACATTCGTAATGGCGTTTTCGAAATACTAGAACGGGGTATCAAATAATATGGTTTGCCATCACGACTCGCACTAAATATCTGGAAATGAATAAAAGCGGTTGAACCCGGTGCAATAGTTAACTGATCAATAACGAACAAATCCAAGCCAGCATCACCTTCATGAAAATGTTGATGATCCTGGTAGTAAGCAGCTATTCTTTCGGAGAAAGGCTTTATTAACAATTCCATTTTAGATCCTATGATTGATTTCAGGACAATATTTATTAGGCTGGTGTTTATTTCAACAACAATATTTTTCTTGTATCCGAGCCTTTGGAATACTGCATACGAACAATAAATACCCCGGAAGATAAGGACTGCAAGTACCGGTCTTTTCCATCCCACACGATAGAATGATTCCCCGGATCATAATTCCCGCTGAATTTTTGGACTTCCTCACCGCGTATATTGAAAATTGATATATTGATTGATCCGCGTACTTTCGATTTAAAGGGGATTGTTACCATAGCATTAAACGGATTAGGATAAGCCGGTTCCAACACAAAATCAGTAGGCAATGTCTGATCCACTCCGTTATTAAGATATTGTACTGATTTCAGAATCCAGTCATCAGGATCGAGAATAACATTGGAAACCATTTTTCCAGGGGGCAACGCTAATGTAAAATCTTCTGTAACCTGAGTATTATTTACTACCTCTGTGTAAGTTGTATCCGTGCAGATAATTTCCAAATCAATAGGCATCTGGAAAAAAGTACCGGTCTGCTGGACCTGTTGAATGGTTACGATCAGACTGTCTTGATTCTGTTGCCAGTGCAGGGCATAGCGGGGAAAATATGAACCGTAAATCCATTGTTGAAAATAAGTCTGTAAATCCATACCGGAAACTGCTTCACAGACGGATCGAAATTGATCGGTTGTTACCGAATTATATTTCATACCCGGAGTATCGGCATAGGTTCTGAGGATATCAAAAAAAGTGGAATCCCCCACTACATGCCGCAACATATGCAATACCCAGGAACCTTTGCGATAACTCAGATTGCCGTTGAATATATCGCTGGTTGTTACGGGATTTTCCACATAGATCGTACCGTCACCGAAGTATTTATTAGCGTGCATATCAGCATGGTAAGCCACCGATCCATACTGATCCTCCCACCAGAGCGCTTCGGCATAAGTGGCAAAACCTTCATTCAACCAGATATGATGAAAACTGGCGCAGGTGATCATATCACCCCACCACAT
>DAOWAH010000333.1 GCA_030634675.1 Fidelibacterota bacterium | reverse complement strand
TAGACTAATGTACGTCCTTGAAATATTTTTTTATTTGAACACCAGTTTCAATGGCTCGGAATTATAACTGTTGTGCTCATGGGCGTTATCAAATACAGCAATGCCGAAGGGATATTTCTTGCGGGTGTTAAATTGAACATCATCGTCGTATCCGGTATTCAGTTTGCGTGACATCACCAGCGTCCATTTTCCGTTTTTCCATACGCCCTTTGTTTTTACATCGCTGAAACTATCTTACCAATGCCGGTGAAGCATGTAACCCGGAATTTCATCACCTGCTTTGAATATGGAGTAGTCCGCAATGGCAACGGCCTCATCCACCAACAGCGATCCCGGAATGGAAGGTACCTTGACCGGATCTTGCATATACAAAGGTCGGGTTCCATCCGGGGTCTCATTTTTGATGTGTCAGCAAGATAGGTGGTGGGGATAGCTATTTTTTATAAATTAGATCACACTGATACATCATTTTCGACTGAATCTTAAAGTCATTGGCTCAGTCGCTTTTGAATGGTCAGATCCTGAATCATCAAATACAGCTATAGCAAAACTGTAATTTTTCATAGGATGAAAGACAACATCGTCTTCATGACCGGTATTCAGCTTACGGTAGAGCATGACCATCCATGCGCCATCTGCGTGTCGACTGATTGCTTTAACGTCAGAGCGGGAACCGGAAGGTTTGACCGGTAAGCGGAATGGAATGATATCCCCGGTTTTAAAAATAGAATAATCGGTGATTTTACTTGCCTCTTCCAGGAGAAGAAATCCCGGGATCGAAGGTTTTATCGCCGGATCTTGCATATAAAGTGGCCGACTGCCATCTCCGGTCTGGTTCTTGACGTCCCCACCGGCACCATTGTCCTTCCTTCTTCCGGTCTCTCGATACGATCCGGTAGGGTTGCCGGCAACAGTCAACCAGGCGTCGTCGGCGTAATTGTACGGCGCGGAACGGGCGGCTTTCCAATGCCACAGGTCACCCTTCTCAGCTGCTGTTTCGGTAGTAAACTTCCAATTTTCCCGGGGCACGTCAGCCGGGCTGTGGCAGGTTATGGCACAGCCCCGAGTCGCAAATTTGTTTATGCGCGTAATCTCGAATAACAGGGCAATACGGTCCTCGTTTCCTGTGAGATGCCTCCATTTTTGGCCATCAAATTTCCATGACTGCTTAATTACGCTTCGGGTGAGATCTTTCCATTTGAATAGAAAATACAGGCGATCGTCTGTGTATAGGGCTCGCGTGGTCACCGTCCCGTTGCCGCTGCCGGATTTCTCGCGTCCCTCAACGAAAAGCTGCACGGCTTGAGCCTTACTCCACACCGGATCATCCAGTCCGCTCGCAGCGGTTTTGGTGTAGTTGGCAGTAATAACCAGCGTATGAGCCTCGACCGGATGATCCGGTACCATCAATCCGCCGCTTACGCATAAGGCCATTACCAGAATAATACGAATTAATATTTTTTTATACATGGAGAACCTCATCGACTGCATTATGTGGTGATCCCTGAAGTTATAGAAACCCTAAAAAAAATGTCTTCCACAGGCATGCCTTTAATTCCATTAGGACATGATATTAACAAAAGCAAGCGGTAACGGCGTCCTGCGATTCATAAATTACGACGAATTGGGTGCTCGAAAATGTGCAAGATACCCCATAATTGACAGTACCAACACAGCACTGACAATTATCGCGGCAACCAGCATGACCACTTTGCGCCTGACAGGATGACGCTCGGGTGAAGAATCAATAAACGGCAGGGTAATCAATAAACACGTTAGTCCGCCGGGAATGATTACGGTTGCGATGATTGTCAGGGGACCTGTGAAGATTGCCACGAGCTGGTTTAAAAACAGCACCCACCACTCCGGTTTGGGCATGTAGGAGGTATCCGTTGGATCCGCCGGGTTGCCTAAAGGAGCCGGCCAAACCCATGAAATCAAGCCCAGCGCCAGCGCAGCCAGAAGGAATAGGACCAGCCAGCGGTTGATCATATTCGGCAGAAGGGGTATTTTTAGGCGGGCAGTACCGTCCCCGGACAGCGGACCGGTTAGACTTCGCTGATAGAGAAAATGGAAGTGGACGACGATTAAACTAACGAGTACCACGGGTAGAAAAATAGCGTGCAATATGTAAAACCGGGTTACGGCTACGATGCCGGTCAGGGGGCCTCCCTGGAGCAAGCGTACCAGAAAATCGCCGATCAGCGGGACCGAAGCAATGATACCGGTGCGCACATGGGTCGACCAGTAGCCTTTCTGGTCCCAGGGAAGCAGGTCGCCGGTAATAATGAATGCCGGGACAATCAGCATCACGATCACCCCGGAAACCCAGACCATCTGGCGGGGAGCCTTGTATGCGCCGAAGATAAACGCCCGCACCAGATGTATCCCCATGACAACCAGGAGCAGATTCCAGGCGTAAAAGTGCACCCCTCTGATCATTTCGCCATAGGGGACCGTGAAGAGGGCATAATCAACACTGTCGTATGCCGGACCCGGTGCC
>DAOWAH010000398.1 GCA_030634675.1 Fidelibacterota bacterium | reverse complement strand
AGTTGACATCCTATGGCGGTGATATTACGCTTACTATTCCTGATGGTATGGATATGGAATTCGATATTGAGCTGGCCTATACAAAAAACCATCGCCGTAATTATAAAATAACCAGCGATTACGATATGACTCTGGAAGAATCGGAAGAATGGGAACGTTCATTCATGTTCGGGGAACTCCGAAAAAAAATATATGGCAGTGGCATAGTTGGAAAAGGCACGCATCTGATAAAGATCAAAACCACCAACGGGAATATTGTTATTAAGAAGAGTTGAGTAAACAAATATCTTTAAAAGAAAAGGGGCTGTTTATTTTAACAGCCCCTTTTCTTAATCTTTTTATCCTTATCAATTATAGTTTGGCTATTTCCTCTTCCAACTTGGTCACCAGTTCATCAAAATTATCAATGACGGCCTGGAAGGTAGCCGGTTGGGTCAGATCAACGCCAGCCTTCCTCAGCTGATCCATAGGATAATCATTTCCCCCGGATTTCAATAATTCCAGATAGCGCTTTACCGCTTGTTTGCGATCCCGCTTCTTGCCGGTATTTATCTCTTTGAACAACTGTGCTGACGAAGCAAAGCAAGTTGCATACTGGTAGACATAATAGGGATAGAAATAGAAATGCGGGATTCTGGCCCAGGTGATATCATACAATTCGTCGTGGTAAACATCCTCGCCATAGTATTGATCCAGCAGGCCAGCATAAATACCATTAAGTACTTCAGCCGTAATGGGCTGACCCTGTTCCACCAAGCGGTGCGCCTGCAATTCGAAATCGGCAAACATCACCTGGGTGAAAAAGGTACCGGCAATACTGTTAATGGCATGTGACAGCAGGGTGATTTTTTCCTTAGGATCGGTAGCCTGTTCCAGCATGTAGTCCAAAAGTAGGGCTTCGGCCATCGTTGAAGATACTTCGGCAACAAACAGGGTATATTGCGTAGTTGCGAAGGGCTGATTCTCATTGGAATACATGGTATGGATCGTGTGACCCATTTCATGAGCCAGCGTAAACACATCATCGATCGTGTCGCTGTAATTCAGGAGCATGTAGGGGTGAACTCCATAGACACCACCGGAATAAGCGCCACCACGTTTTCCCTCATTTTCGTAGACATCCACCCATCCGCCGGAAAAAGCGGTCCGCAATTTATTCTGATAATCTTTACCCAATGGCGCCACCGAGGCAATAACCATCTCCGTCACATCATCATATTCATATGTTTTATCAAAATCGACTACCGGAATTGAGCTGTCATAGAGATGATATTCATCCAGTTCCAGCAATAATTTACGAGCACGATGATAGCGCTTTAACGGCTCGGTGCCTGCGTTGACCATTTTGACAAGGTTTTCATAAACATCGACCGGCACATTATCGCCCTCAAGGCTGGCTTCCAGGGTTGAATTATATTTACGCGATTGCGCAAATGCCCAGTCACGTTGACATATACCGTTGTAGGTGGCAGCATAGGTATTGATAGTTTCATTATATAGTCCGTTACGAGCTAAAAAAACCGTTTCCCGGTCCTCCTGATTGCGGTTAGAGCTTAGAACCTGACGGTATTGTCCGGGTGTGACAGTAATTGTATCACCTGTACTTAAGGTTACATCAGGAAAATCGATATCAGAGGTGGATAATTCGGAATGGATTGAGCTTGGGGTGCGCGCGAAACTGGAGAAATATGATAATAATTCCTCGCCCCGTTCATCGAGTACGTGCGTCTGTTGACGATACAGATCCTCAATTCCATGGCGGTATATTGCCAGATCTTTTTCAGAATCAAGCCATTTCTCCATTGTTTCCCAGGGAATGGTAAGCATTTCCGGATCGAACCAGGCAGTGGCTGTTCCAAATTTAGAAAACATAATCTGAACCCTCTGCAGCT
>DAOWAH010000122.1 GCA_030634675.1 Fidelibacterota bacterium | reverse complement strand
GTCTCGGAACTGGTAGCGAGTTGCAAAGAATTTGAAATTGGCGTGCCCGACAACCCCAATTACGGACAGCTCCTGGACCTGCTCATGAAGCATCTGGTGGAGCCCAACTTGCTCCAGCCCACTTTCGTCATCGATTACCCCAAGGCAATCTCGCCCCTGGCTAAGCTGCACCGCTCCGGCAATCCTGATCTGGTGGAACGCTTCGAGCTATTCATCGGCGGCGCTGAGTTCGCCAATGCCTTTACCGAACTGAATGATCCCATTGACCAGCGGGAACGATTTGACGCACAGGCTCGATTGCGTGCGGCCGGTGATGAAGAGGCGCAAGTATTTGATGAGAATTTCCTGCAAGCTGTTGAATGCGGAATGCCGCCCACCGGTGGGGTGGGACTGGGAATTGACCGGTTGGTAATGCTGTTGACTGAACAACGCTCAATTCGGGATGTAATCTTTTTTCCTGCAATGCGCACGGTGGAGTGATATTGGTAATTAATGGATCGTTATTTCCGTTGTTGATCATCAGCGGGTTAGAAAAATATTTCACCACCAGATCCGTCGGGATTATAACAAGTTTTATCCGTGGGTCATTCCTGGTAGCTGAATAAAGATGAACCTGCCCATCAGAATTGCACTGCGCCACCTCAAGGCACCTCAAAAGGCTGGCTTTACCCGCTATGCCGGTATTATGGCGATGACCGGCCTGGGTCTGGGAATTGCCGCCTTGATTCTGACCTTTAGCATTCTGGAGGGATTTGAGCGCACCTTATCCGCCAAATTAACCGAATTCGATGGTCATATCCGGGTCGAACATTTCATGGACTCACCGATGCCGCAAAATGATCCGTTTTTAGATAGTGTCTTTACATCCCTGTCATTTGATTTCCGGTCATCTGCGTATATTCAAAAGCCGGCTATCCTGCGCCATGGACAGCAGGCAGAAGGAGTACTGGTGGAGGCTTATCCGGCTCAGGAGGCGGGCTATAGATTGAACTCTTTACTGGTGGCCGGTAAAGGCTTGCAGGATGATAAAAGCATTGTGATCGGAAGAGAGTTAGCCCATACACTGGGTTTGGAAATCGGTGCTGAACTGGTCCTGTTTGATATCAGTAATCTACACCGGCTTTCCAGTAGCCGCCGAATTGGACAATATCAAATCAGCGGATTTTACCACTCCGGTTTGCAGGAGTATGATCAAACCCTGGTCTATATTACGTTACCGGCCGCCCAACGGTTATTTGCCATGGAAAACCGCATTACGGGGCGAGTGATCTTTCTGACCGATGAAACTGCCGTTGCGGAAGTTACCCGTGCTTTGGAACAACAATTGGGGTATCCCTATTTCATTTTGACATGGATAGAAAAACATCGCCTGCTTTTCAATTGGTTAGCGGTTCAGAAATGGCCGATCCTGATCATCTTCGGGCTGATTGCTTTTGTCGGCGTTGTGAATATCATTTCAGCCTTGACAATGATCGTGCTGGAGAAAATCCGTGAAATCGGGATTTTAAAATCGATGGGTTTAGATCGCCGGAGCATTCGCCTGATTTTTCTCGCAGAAGGTGGTATTATCGGGTTTCTGGGGTCGGCTGGCGGCACAACCGTGGCAGTAATAATAGCGTTTTTGCAGGATCGTTTTCAATTATTTTCGATTCCTGAGGAAGTATATTTCATGGATCATATACCGGTTCATCTGGAAATTAGCATAATTATTATCTTTATTAGCGCCGGGGTGTTGACAGCATTACTGGCAGCGCTTTGGCCTACCCTGAAAGCATCGTCCGTGAGTCCCGCCGGAGCATTACATTACGAATGAAGTTTGCTTTATTGATTGCCAAACGTTTTATGCTGGGCGGGAAGGGCAGTGGCGCCAGTCGTTTTACCGGATGGATTGCCGTTATCGGTCTGGCCGTTGGCTGTTTTGCCCTGATTATTTCGGTAGCGGTTCTGAATGGTTTTGAAGCCCGGGTCACCGAAAAAGTAATGGGCTTTGAAGGTGATCTGCGCTTATCCGGTGCTCCGCCATCCGGTGCTCTAGAGGAATTGGCAGATTCCCTGGTGAATGCGGGCCTGGTTACCGCATATATGCCTTTTTTTGAGCGCAAAGGTTTGATCATCAACGATTTTGATGACAGTCGTATGGTTACCATTAAAGCAGTTGACTTTGGCACTATACTCGATTTTTACGACCTGGGCCTTGACAGCCTGATCAGTGAACAGTCGGTTTTAGTAGGATCTTTACTGGCTCAAAGATTGAATCTTCTGCCAGGCGATAATCTTAAGCTGATGAGCCCGGTGGACGCACCACTGGGATTTGGTTTACCCCGTCTGATACGTTTACCGGTGGCCGGTGTATTTCGGGCGGAAGTGCTGGATTATGATGACCGGATGATATTTATTCCTTTACCGGCCGGCAGGAAATTATTTACGCGGAAAAAAACTATTGACGGGATCGATTTGCGCTTGGTTACTACAGAAAAACAAGCTCATATCAGGCAGCAGATAGCTTCTGTTTTACCCGCTAATATCCGGGTAAAAAGTTGGGCTGAGCTGCACCAAGGGTTATTTAGCGCAATGCGGATGGAGCGGATCGGGGCTATCATTGTCTTGAGTATGATAATTCTGGTGGCATCGTTCAACCTGGCATCAACTTTGGCTCTAATCACCTACCAGAAAATCAGGGAGATTGGTATCCTGCGCGCTATGGGAGTCACCCGCGACGGTATAAGAAATATTTTGCTTACCCAGGGCTTGATCATTGGTGGATTGGGAGCATCGACTGGCTTGGGATTAAGTCTCCTGGTTGTTCTTATTCAGCAGCAGACGGGAATTATTCCCCTGCCGGCCGAGATTTATATCATTGAAGCGGTACCAATGGAGTTATACTGGCAGGATTTGGTCCTTATCCCGGTAATTGCCTTTATGCTGATCATTTTTGCCTCCCTGATTGCCGGTAAACGAGCTATATTAATACAACCAAAAGATGCGGTGCAGATGGAAAAATGATCATTAGAGCGAAAAATATACACAAAACCTTTACCAATGGAATTAAGACCTTGACTGTTTTACAGGGAATTGATTTTCAACTGCAAACCGGCGAAATTGTAACAATTATGGGTCCATCCGGATCTGGTAAATCGACCTTTCTGAATATTCTAGGTACATTGGATAATCCCACCGAAGGCAGTATCACTATTGCAGATCGCGAGATTAACACCCTGTCCGATCGTGAATTATCCGCCTTGCGCAATAGTTATATCGGTTTTGTATTTCAGTTCCATCACCTACTGCCTGAATTTACCGCCCTTGAGAATATCCTGATTCCCAGTCTAATCTCAGCCAGTGCAGAACCAAGACAGGCCAGAGCTATGGAATTATTGGACTACGTCGGCTTGGTTGATCGCAGTGATCATTTTCCAGCGGAATTATCCGGAGGGGAACGCCTGCGTGTGGCTGTTTTGCGGGCTTTGATCAATCAACCACAGTTAATTCTGGCCGATGAACCGACCGGGAACCTTGATGCCGAAAATGCGTCCAAGCTTATTAATCTGTTTCGGCAAATTAATCGTGATTTCCAGCAATCGTTGGTGATTACCACCCATAATCCTGCGGTAGCTGAAATTGGTGATCGGTGCTTGGAGTTATCCTCGGGAATTTTAATTACGCGGGATAATTGACAGATTGGATATAAACTGATAAATTGATACTGTTATGAAAGAAAATTTTTCCAAACGTGTTCAAAATATTATGAAATTTTCCCGGGAAGAGGCAATCCGTCTGGGACACAGCTATGTTGGATCTGAACACTTATTACTGGGCATTTTACGTGAAGGAACCGGTAATTCTATCAAAATTCTGGAATCTTTTGGCTGTAACTCCAATGAAATTCACGCAAAAATTGTTGAAATGATTAAATCTTCCGGCGGAACAATGACATTAGGTCATATTCCCCTTACTCGTCGGGCGGAACGCATTCTGCGCAATTCTTTTGCAGAAGCCGTAAGCTTGGGAGCCGAGATGGCTGAGGATGAACATTTACTTTTAGCATTGCTGAAAGAGTCGGATGGGATTGCTTTTGAGGTTTTATCCGCCTTTAATATCGATTATAATTCAATTCGCAGCATTGTAAAAAATGATCAATTGGCAAAAACGATTGAAAAACAATCCACTGTTGCCGGTAAACCTACCAAATCTACTACACCAGCCTTGGATCATTTTTCCCGTGATATCACCCAGTTAGCCAGTGAAAATAAACTGGATCCGGTGATTGGGCGTGAGAAGGAAATTGAAAGAGTTGCACAGATACTGACCCGTCGTAAAAAGAACAACCCGGTGCTAATTGGTGAGCCCGGCGTTGGTAAAACTGCAATTATTGAAGGACTGGCCCAGCGGATCATTGACAAGACGGTACCGCGTCTGCTGTATAACCAGCGTATTCTGTCCCTTGATCTGGCTGCAATGGTGGCCGGTACAAAATACCGAGGACAGTTTGAAGAGCGGATGAAAACCATTATGACAGAATTGGAGACCAATGCAAATCTGATTTTATTCATCGATGAGCTGCATACTATGGTTGGTGCCGGTGGCGCCTCCGGGTCGCTGGATGCTTCTAATATGTTTAAACCGGCGCTGGCCCGTGGCGATATCCATTGTATCGGCGCTACCACCCTTGACGAGTTCCGGAAGCATATTGAAAAAGACGGTGCCTTAGAACGACGCTTTCAGAAGATAATCATCGATCCGCCTTCCGTAGCAGAATCAGAACAGATTTTACAGGGTTTGAAAACACATTATGAAAAACATCACAATGTAGTATTTGATGATGACGCGATTATTGCTTGTGTTCGTTTATCTGACCGCTATATCAGCGATAAATATTTACCGGATAAAGCTATCGATATTATGGATGAGGCAGGCGCACGAGCTCATATGTTGAATGTGATAGTACCTAAAAAAATTATAGATCTGGAAACGGAAATAGAACAGATCAAAGCTGAAAAGGATCTGGTAGTAGCTGAACAGCGCTTTGAAGATGCGGCTAAATTGAGGGATCAGGAACGCCAAATTCAAGAGCGCTTAGCAGGGGAACAGAGACTTTGGGAGGAAAAAGAACAGAATAATCCGGTAAGAATCGGGGAAGACCAGATAGCCGAAGTGGTATCGACAGTTACCGGCATTCCTGTGACCAAAGTCGCGCAAACCGAATCGCAGAAATTATTGAAAATGAAGGCCGGCCTGCACCGCTATATTGTTGGGCAGGATCAGGCCATTGATTGTCTGACCCGGTCAATTCAGCGCGCTCGGGCCGGATTAAAAAGCCCCCATCGACCGATTGGCGTTTTTATGTTTCTCGGACCAACCGGCGTTGGAAAAACCGAGTTGGCTAAAGCGTTGGCCAAATATTTATTTACCAGGCCAGAAGCCCTGATTAAGCTGGATATGTCCGAGTATGGCGAAAGATTTTCAGTCTCGCGGATGATCGGTGCCCCACCCGGTTATGTGGGTTATGAAGAGGGCGGTGAGTTAACTGAAAAAGTACGCAGAAATCCGTATTCGGTAATCTTGTTTGATGAAATCGAAAAGGCTCACCCCGATGTGTATAATGTTTTATTACAGTTATTTGATGAAGGCCAGCTGACCGATGGTTTAGGAAGAAAAGTCG
>DAOWAH010000017.1 GCA_030634675.1 Fidelibacterota bacterium | reverse complement strand
AAAGAAAGTTCTCTCTAATAGTGTCTTTGAAATACTGCCACAATTAATCGCAATACAAGAATTTTTTGATCGTTTACTCAAATCATGAATCGTGTGCGCAATAAGTTCTTTCCCGGTTCCCGATGGACCGGTAACGAGCACTGTGGAGTCGTATTGGGCTACCGTTTGAACCGAAGTTAAAATTGAATGCATTATTGGTGATTTAGCAATAATATTATTTGATTTTTTAGATTGAAACAATTTTTGTTTCAGGCTTTGATTCTCAAGTTTTGTTTCATGCTCCGCTAGCGCACGCTCTATCCTGATTTTTACCTGATTTAATTCAATAATCGGTTTTACTAAATAATCATAAGCACCCATTTGCATGCACTTTACAACCATATTAACTTCCTGAATGGCGCTGATCATAATGATAATTACTTCGGGTTTTTGTTTTTTAAAATCCTCTAAAAGCTTGGAGCCGCTAGTTTTAGGCATATTAATATCTAAAAGAACTACATCAATGGTTTCCTGTTTAAAAATATCTTGGCTGGCCGAGGCGGTATTCGCCGTTAATATTTTATATCCCACCTCAGATAGATATTCACCGAACATATAAGTTATTTCCGGCTCATCGTCAACGATCAATATACAGTAGTCGCTAGGGTTTTGAGGTTTTGACATAGATTATCTTCGCATTATTATTGGTGTGAATAATCAGCTTATTCAATAGAAATTAACATGTAGATTTGGTTTTTACAATATTACACTCCTCGCCCCGTAAACGGGACATCGTCGAAATGACAATGGCTTTAATGTAAACCGATAAATCGGTTGGAGTCAGGCCTGTTTCTAATACCCACGATTAAAATCGTGGGCTGTTATTCCGACATTATCTGTTATCTAGCCCACGGTTTCAACCGTGGGTTCAGCGTAAACCAACACCAAACCGTTTCAACGGTTTAATCCCAAATTGATATCCGCTAAAGGATTATAGTCCAGGTCTGTGGCATTAAAAGATCGGTATTTTTTACGCGCCATTTCCGCTGCTCCCAGGGCCGTGGTGATCTGGGGATCGGGAGCGACCAGCAGCGGCACCATCAATTCATCTTCCAGCGCTTGTTGCATGCCGGCGTTCAAGGCAGTGCCACCGTCGAACAATACAACTTCGGCTACGCCAATCCGGGTTGCCAGACGGCATAGCCGGTGAGCAATTGATTGGTGGACACCGGCAGCGATGGCGGCTTTTTCGTGCCCAGCCGCCAGTAGTGAAATCAATTCCGACTCGGCGAACACGGCACAAGTACTGTTAACCTGGCAGGGCGGTTCCGAAGAATTGAGATGCAAATCGGCGAAATCGACAATATCTACTTCCAGGTTACGAGCAGCGATTTCCAGAAAACGACCGGTGCCGGCAGCGCATTTATCATTCATGGCGAAATTCTCCACGCTGCCATTGGACTTCAGGCGAATAACTTTAGAGTCTTGACCGCCCACATTGATGATCGTACGCACTTTAGCGTATTCCGGACCCAGCATCTGCACCCCAACCGCATTGGCGGTAATCTCATTCACCGCTTCATTCCCGGCCTTAAATAGTTTGCGGCCATAGCCAGTAGAAACAGTATAGGCAATATCATTCGGTGCGATGGCAGTATCCGCCAATAAACCGTTTAGTGCATCAACGGCATTCTGATTAAAGCGACTACCGGTAGCAGTGGTAACACTGCGCACAATTTTACTGATCTCATTAATGATAACAATTTTAATTGATGTTGATCCAATATCGATTCCGGCAAAATATTGCATGGTCATTTCTCGGTTTTAATTTTGTCCATTCAGGGCATCGATGAAAGCTTCCACCCGGGTGGACAGTTGACCCCCGTCATCGGGGTTGTAATCGGTCTCCAGGTACAACATTGGTACACCTTCCCGTTCCAGCATTTTACCAATTCGTAATGATTCAATTTCGTATAACTGGCAACCGGCGAAGGATTGATAAATCACACCATCAACCTGAAAATCTTTGATGGTGGTTAATAATTTACGATCACGATCTTTGTTAGGCGTGAAATTTGGGCAGGTACTTGGTTTCAGATAGCGGTCCGCCAGAGCCGGAATCATATCGTAAAGATACCATTCGTCAACGGCAACCGTGTCATGTAACAAGCGGCTGCCGCTGCAAAATTCGTCGGTCACGATCACCGCCCCCGAATGCTCTACCAGCAACGGTAATTTCAGATTTGGGAAAATCGATGGCGAACCGGTTAATAATATCCGGGGCATGTCTTGCGGGGCTATACGGTTATCATCGGCCAGGGTCTGTTCAAGCTCGGCATTCAGATTTTTCAATGCTGCCGTCCAGGATTCGATATCATCGAAGAAATGAGCATTAGTCACCAGTAGGGCATCATTACCACAGATTATCGTCCCCTGCTGTCGCAATTGATGAAAGCGTCGGTATTCTGCCTGAGCCCGTGCCACAAGTTCGATTGCCTGTCGCAACTTTTTTCTGGTCAACCGTTGACCGGTGACTTTCTCCAACGCCAAAATGAATTTCTTCACAGTTCGCAACCAGTACTCCCGGGCTTCCGGCGAATCTTTAGTGGGCGGTAATTCCAGCGTGTAAAGCTCTTTGCCAAGCCCGGCGGTTATTTCCCCCAATTTGCGCTTCTGATCGCAGGTGGTTGGATTCACCGTCATCACCGGTTCAGAATCAACCGGTAGCATTTCCAGGTAGATTGCACCCAGAGTCGATTTCACCAGCGGGCAAGCCTTGGCCGGCAGGTATTCGGCTCCGATGGCATCGGTGGCATGAGCGCCTGAACAGATTCGCACCGGCCGGGCACCCAGGGCATATATCAACTCGGCGGGGACGTGCATGCACATTGTAGCCACAACCGGCGTACCATTAATTTTAACTGGTTCCTCGAGCAAATTTGAATAGCAATTGTAAAAATAATCCATGGACTTGGGATGAATTTGGGTGTCACTGGTCAACTCCTGCAAACAGCGTTGGCCTTCCTGTTTAAAACGACGGCGGGCGGTAGCTTTCTGACGTTCGTAACGTCCGCTAGCTTGGTTCATATTTGAATTTCTTTGCTGCCATCGGTCTGATAGCGCTTGAAAAATCCTTCTTCCGTAGCGGTGAAAATCGGAAGTTTGATAAATGACACCTTCAGGCAATCGTTCTCGGGGCAGGCGCCCACGCATTTGAAGCACATCATGCAATCGTCAGTAACGATATTTTTACTTACTACGTCATCAGCGATTTCCTGAACCCCCACATCACAGACCCGTGAACAGTTGCCGCATTTTGTGCATTTATCGCCAACTTTAGTCAATCGTAAAAAAGCCAATTTTGAAAACAAGTATTGCAGTGCACTCATGGGACAAAACAGGCAGAAAAAACGTTTTTTCACAAAAGCACCGGCGAAAAACAAGCCGGTAACGATCATTCCCAGGGTAGACATAACCAGGGTGGTTGTGGAACTGAAATCGATAACAAACTGACTGGTATCGCCAACGAAGACCGGTAGTGTGGTGCGTCCGGGACATACCTGACAAAAAGGAGCTGACAGGTCGTGAGATAATTCGGGCAACCCCAACAAGGAATTACTCATCCCCAGGGGAATGATAATCAACAACGCCAGCAAAACGTATTTAATGATTTTCAATCGTTTGAAATTGTGTTCCCTATAACGGGAAAACCGAATTCCCAGTTTCCGGCGGATTCCGGTCAGCCAGTCCTGGATAGTCCCCAAAGGACAGATGTAACCACACCAGGATTTGTTTAAAAAGATGAAGAACAACAGGAATGTTCCCAGTCCGGTGAGGAGTGCCAAGCCACTGAAACTTGCCAGATTGGCCCAGGTCGTATGAAACTGGTGTTGGATTGCAATCAGATAGCAAGTACCGCCACTGGCCGGATTATAGGGACAGGCAAAGGTCGGAATCCGTTCACTGATGGAAATATGCGCTAGTCCCCCATACACTAACAACACGAAAGCCAAAATCTGCACAATCGTCTGAAAACGATTGATATTTCCATTGTTTAGGAAAGTCTTAATCTTTTTCACTGAAGATGATCTCCCGGTAGCCGCGGCTGGTTTTCCGGCGATAGACAAAAACAGCAAGGGCAATGCTGCCGATAGTCAACAGCATCGTTGCCAAACCCCAGACTGATGATGTGTAAATTTCGGTTGCTGCCCGGTACTTCTCTGACGATGTGCTTTGATATTCAATCCGCCAGTACGGCTGCCCCTGGTACTCCCCCGATTCATTGACGGAATAATCAGCCACCAGCAGGTAATAGTATTCATCGCCGCGGTGAAATTCTTTGTCCCGGTTAAAATATTCCCCGATGAATTCAAAACTGACTTTGCCATCAATGTCAGTGACCTGTGTTTTCTGCCAGTCCTGGTGGGTAATCAGGGTTACTGTTACTCCTGGCATTGGATCGCCATGCAATAATAGTTGGTACTCAACCACATCTCCGGATTGGATGAAAGTATGAAAATCCTCCCAGCGAAAACGTTGCCGAATAATCTCCAACGGAATATCATTACCGCCATAGATCGGTCCCAATTTACGGGAAACATGGGCATGGCCGTTGCGGCAACTGTGGTTGATCAGTTCCGATTGAATCGTAACAATTTTAAGTGTTTCATTTTCAATTTTGCGGCCGATCAGGTAAGCATTATAAAATCCTTCTTCGGAACCGTCCAGAGTCAATTCCATCCCACCCGCAACCCTGTCAAATTTGTGATTGATTTCTTCACCATTGGGCGAAAGCACTCGAGTATCAAATTTGTCGAAGGCAAGCTGGTCAGGGTAATCTGCCTCAACAACAGAATCTCCCTGCCGCAACCACAGTGCCAGGGTTGTGGTTCCATAGGCGGATTTAAGCGCCGACAGATGATGCATCCCGTATGATTTGACTTGGTCAGCACGCTCCGGTGGTGGAATCTGTGAAAGCCACAGCACACCGCTATCAGGCCCTGCCCACAGGACCGATAGCAGTAAAATGATCCAGTTGATTCTTATTTTCAAGACACCCCCGTCAGATATTGATTCCAATCGTCAAATTTAGATTGATGGGCCAGCCCGGGTAGAATTTTTCCGCCCAGCTATGCGTCCAGGATTGGTAACTGGCATAAGCCCAGGTGGCATATTGTTTATTGAATAAATTATTGACGCTCAACGAGCTATAATAGTTATTCCATTCAAATCGCAACCGGGTGTTTACAATACTATAACCGGAATACTTGTTGATTTCTTCATTATCCATGAAATATTCATCAAACCATTTGTAATCAAGATTCCAGGTAAGATTTTTAAACAGGGTCAGCCTCAACCCGGTACCAAATTGATTTTCCGGTGTTTTTCGCAGGCAATTACCTTCGTAATGAGGATTGTCCACAAAAGACGTCTTGAGATAAGAATGATTCAGATAAATCAATAGATTACGCCCGGGCATAATACTGATAGATGTTTCAATTCCGTTATGCTCGGTATCACCGATATTAGCATAGATTCCTGTCACTTCATCCGCCACAACCTGGTTGGTGAAATCCATACTGAAAGCGGAAATCTGATAATTGATCCGGTACCCCAATCCGCCGCGGACACCCAATTCATAATTCGTCAGATATTCCGGCTTCAGATCAGGATTGCAGATTGTCGGACCGGCGGTAAATAATTGGCTCATTTCCGGGGGATTGAACCCCCGGCCCCAATTTCCGAACAGGGTCACGCGCTCAAATGGATTGAAGGCAAAACCGAATTTCGGACTGATTGCCCCGATCTCTGTTTGCTCGGAAGTATTGCCATCGGATAGGAAATTATCCTGCCAATCGTAGCCCACCAGATCGTAACGAACACCCAGGGTAACCGTCAATCTGGAGAGCATTCGCAAGTCAGTTTGAGCATATAGGCCGCTGATCCGGTAAATGCTGATCCCATCATCAATTAAATCCGTGATGATCCCATCGCTATCACGTTGGTAGGTCTTTGACACACCAGTTTCCTGATCATGACTGGCGCCAATTACATATTCATACTTGCTTTTAGCCCTACTGGAATGGAGTTGTACTTCGCCGCCAATCAGATTCAGACCATTGTCACCAAACATCGTGTCCCGGTAGTGGCCCAGATCGGACCGGCTGCGATGATACAAATTGCTGATCAAATTGAAGCGCTCATTCAGCGATTTATAATTCCTGATTCCGAATCGCACGAGTTGCTTGTCACTGCCGGTATATTTGTTGGCACCGGCCTTCTCACCATTTTCGTATTGCTCGCGGGTTAAAGGACCGGGATAATCGGACTCAGATTCCGAATAATCAAAGGTAATATCAAGTAAGCCTATTTTTTCAAATTCCGCTGACAAGCGTGTGTTGAATTTGTAAGTATCGTAGGCATTTCGTACCATATAGCCCTTGGTCGAATAGGCCAAAGCATTGGCATTAATTCCATACCGGCCAAACCTGGTTCCGACCCGCCCAGCCATGCGTTTGGTATCAAAACTACCACCAGTGATATTTACCGATCCGGTTAAGTAATCCGGTGCCTTTTTAGTAACAATATTAATTACACCGGTAATTCCATTAGGACCGTACAAAGCCGAGACCGGGCCTTTCAGGATTTCCACCCGTTCGGCATTCTCCAGGTTTAGTCCCTCAAATACCGAGCGTCCCATGGCTTCGTTGACCGAAATACCATCCACCAGCACCAGGATACCGCGGGTCACATAAGTATGCAAACCAACACCGCGAAAACTGACAACATTATGTTCGTTATGAAACTTATCCTCGGTGAAGACCCCCGGCACCCGTGTTAGTATATCTTCAATATTTCGGCTGTCGCTTTTTCTTAATTCCGCCGCTTCAACCAAATAAACCGATCCGCCAATATTCTTGACGGTTTTATTCATCTTGGTGGCCGTCACAAAAATCTCTTCCGCTTCCAATATGGTGGGCTGTAACTCAAAAAACACTACTGCCGCCGATCCGCTTTCAACGCTGACTTTTGCAGTTTTCGGACTGTAACCCATCATGGTGGCCTTAACAATATATGTTCCCGGATTCAATCCGGTTATATTGAATTGGCCGTTTTCGTTAGTGATATCCCCGACCGAACTATTTTCAATAAATACCTGAACGTTTTCCAGATATTCATCGGTTTCGGCAGTGGAAACATAACCGGAAATCGCCCCCGTTTCCTGAGCATTCAATATAATTGCAAAACTAAATATTAACGAAATAGTAGATCTTTTACTGATGATACCCATGTCATCCCCTCATTTCAAATTGGATTATTAATTGTTCACTCCTGGTTGTGGCCCTGGATCAGAAGCGGCAGTAATAGTTCTTTCATTTCCTCTTTACTTATAAATCCTGGTATTTTGTGTACGACGTACCCTTCCTGGTCAATAATCACCAGGGATGGGATCCGCCGGATTTTGCCGAAATCATCCAGAATCCGCTTCAAAATCCGCGGATTACCGGTTAAAAGTGGTATGTCAACACCGATTAATTCCTTGAACTGACGAATGAATTCCACGTCGCCGGAACTGATCCCAATGCCAATGGTGATCAATCCCTGATCTTCAAGTTCGGTATGCAGTTCTCCCAGTTCCATTAATTCCGGTTTACAGGTGGCACAGCAGACCGACCAGAAATTGATCAGGATGACACTGCCTTTCAGATCATAATAAGATACATTCTGGCCCTTGGTATTTTGCAGTACCCACTCCGGTGCCCGTTGTGGTGTTTGACCAACAATTGCTCCCACCATGAACACGATTGTTAAAATAATTTGCTTCACTAGCTTCTCATTCCATTAAATTATTTGAATGTTTGCTTAACGATAATTTCAATATCTCGTTGCAGCTTAGTTTGGAATCAATCCGTCACAAGTAGATTCTACATGATTGACGGGTCGAATCGATTATTCAGTTGTAGTCCGGCTTGTGCCGGAATAGTTGGGATTGAATAATCCCCTGACGGGGATTATTTAATCCTGGGGAGGATGGTATATCTTATACGTAAACCCAAACTCAGTAGAAATTAATGTCGGAGTTATAAGATAGTGAAATTCTTGAACACCAAAATTTGATTGCTGGATTTCAAAATAATAATCAGGTAACTGAAACGATGAAAATTCCACCCGTTTTTCATGATCCTGATCGCAGAGGCAGAGCATGTTACAGCCCATTGGGTCGCAGCCTTCGCCGCCCTCTTCATCTCCATAATTCAGATCGGTGCAACCGCAGGTACAGACCGTGCCATCCTCCGTGTGATAAAGCGATACCAGCGGAATGCTCTGCAGGCCCAATTGTAACGCAAACCCTAGGCCCAACAGAGTGGCAAAGATTGATCTGGTACGAAGGAAAAACATCAGGTCAAGTCCTGTCTCCGGAACATAAAGATGGCGAGTGCCAGCGGTAGCACAATCCACAGCAGCAATACGCCGGTAAATAGCAGCGATATCGTACCGGTACTACCGAAAATCTTGATCAATGTGGCGCCGGCCGGGCCAAATACGGTTGTTCCTCCCACGCTCAACAGGGACATCACCCGCACCATGTCCACCGGATTGCCAAGCAGGGCAAATACCAGTACATATTGAAGCACGCTTTTCTTCAAATAGAGAGTCATGGATATGACCACTAGATCATAAAACATGATGAAGAAAAACCAGACTCCCAATGCTGTTCCCACTGCCGTTAGTTGCCGTTTGAAGGCAATCGCAATCAACATGGCTATTGATAAAAAACTGGCTGCCAGCAGGAACGACAGCCCCACCACCGCGAGGTAGCGGCTGGCGCCGGCCGATCCGATCACTAGCGCTGAAATCACACCGGGGATACCGAATCCGGCCACCGTAGCCGTTAACAGGGCTACCAGCAGGCCACCGTATTTCCCAAGCATGATTTGACTGCGGGAAACCGGTTGGGTCACTAACAGTTCGAAATATTCCTTGTTGGAAATGAAGCTGAAAACGCCCATTAACAGGGCAAACAGCGGCACCAGATAAGCCGTCAGATTGATGATGCTGGCGGAGGTACGGCGGAAATCCTGGAAGCCGGAATAACCTGAGGTTACCATGCCGAAATAAGCCAATCCCAGGGTCAGTACCGTAAACAGAATAGCAAATGACAGGACCCACTTGTTGCGCAGATTCAATCGAATTTCCTGTCCAGCTATCAGTCCGATCGAGTTCATAAAGCCTCTTCTATGGTGTGTGCGCCCTGCACCACCAGGCGACTGCTGAATCCCTGCTGGTTTCTTAATTCCATTGGAAATCCAGCGCCCGGTTTGTCGGCAATAAATTTAACAATTACACCGTCGACACCGGCTTTCAGCTTGATCGGTCCAATGTCATCATATCCGTGAATTAATAGTTCATCGATTGTTTCCAATTGGTAATCAAATTTGAAGGCGATAACATCGCCTTTATCAGCCAGAATTTTGGCCGGCGAGATGCCAACTGCGGTGATTTTAAGCGTGAAAATCTTGTCAGGATTTTCGTAACGAGATCGGAATTCATTGTAACTTAACAATTCCCCCGAATATGACCTGGCCAAAGCATCGGCAGAGTTGCGATTGGCAAAGGCCACCACACCAT
Source organism: Fidelibacterota bacterium (assembly GCA_030634675.1). The sequence goes on along the minus strand of DAOWAH010000017.1, from coordinate 5,681 downwards.
AATCCATTACCGTCCGAATTTGACCAACGAAGAAAGTAGCTCCACTGGCGCGAATAAGACCACCGGCTTCATAGTCGCTGATATAAACCAGTAGCGGCTTTAACTGTGCATTTTTCAGCTGATTGACTGCATGTATCATGCAAATCGGATTGCAAAACGGATAGAATACACCACCGGTTATCAGCCCGGCCGCCTCTTTGGGTTGATCGATCACCATATTGCAGGATTGGCAATTGTCGATCCCGAAAGCAATTTCCACCTCGTTGCCGCCGGCACAGCTGAAAACTAGCAGTCCGGCGACAAAAATAATGATAATTCTAAGCAATCCTTTCATGATTCCCTAATCCTCGCCAAAATGCTCCAGTATCAATGTATCCAGTTTGGGCGTTTCGGTAGCAAACTGGTCGATTGTGGCACCGGCACTATCCAGTGCCTGTAAAACCGCCAATCGCTGATCCATCGGGGCAATAAAGCGCAGATCACCATTTTCAAACCAGACGCGACTGGCACCGGATTTAGTAGCTTCTGCCAGTAATTTTTCTTTTCGTTCTGCGATCTTAAGTACCACCGTCGTCCGGTCTTGAATTTCCCGGTGCAGGGTATCCACCTGATCGACCCGGACCAGTTGGCCTTCCACCATGATCCCCACCCGGTCGGCGAACGATTCCGCATCTGCCAGAATATGGGAAGCAAACAGAATGGTGGCGCCTTTTACTTTTCGCTTTTGCACAAACTGACGCAATAATTTCATCCCACGGGGATCCAGATTTAGGGTCGGTTCATCTAAAATCAGAATCGGTGTTTCTCCGATGATAGCAACCGCCAGTCCCAACCGCTGCAACAGTCCGCCGGAATATTCCCCCACATATTTATCGCGATGTTCGGCCAGTCTGGTCAATTCCAGCACATTATCCACCCGCGCAGGATCACAATCCCGCAGGCGGGCATAGAATTCTAACACCTCCTTGCCAGTCAGGTTGTGGGGCATACTGATCCGCTGGGGAATGTAGGAAATCAGGCGTTGGCCAGCCACGGGATCATTAGTTAGATCTACGCCATTAATTAATATTTTTCCACGATTAGGCTTTAGTAAACCGACAATCGCTTTGATAATGGTACTTTTCCCACTGCCATTAGGACCCAGCAGGCCAAATACTTCGCCTTGCGCAATCGTAAAACTAGTAGGTTGCACAGCACGGAACTTGCCGTAATATTTTTCGAATTGAAGTAGCTCAATCATTTTCTGAATTTTCGAATTAAGGCGACTGGTATTCCTGTTAACAGCAAATAGAATACGGCAAGCGGAAAGCTGGCCTGACGTGTAGTAGTATTGCCATAGGCTGTCCATGGCACATTTTCATTTTCGACTGGCCACATCTGTGGGAACGGATCTTCTTTATCGGTGACCAGTAAAATCGGAAAGGTTCGCTCAGCCACTTCCAGTGCCTGGGCCGCCGGACTGAATAAATACAAACGCACTTCCGGGTAGTCCACTTCCAGATATTCGAATACATTCTGTAGTTTGTGGGAATAATCGCCAATCTGATTATCATCCAGATCGTAGCCCCGATAATTAGTCCAGTAATTGCCGAGACCCTCATCAGCCCAGTAATTTGGGAAGCCTTTGGCATCAACCACCAGACCGCTCAAATTTTCCAGGAAATTATTGCTGTAGATCTTATTATCTTCGCAGTTGGCGTTAATTTGAACAGCAATATCATTTTCGACGATATCATTATTCCACAGCTCGTTAAAATTGGAATCGCTGAAAAAGACTCCGCGTGTATTATCGATAATAAGGTTGTCGTAAGCGGTGCAGAAATCACAAGATTGATAAAGTACACCGTATGCCCGGTAACCGCGGTTGTGGGCAAAAATATTGCTGTTGAAATGAATTCGCTGGGAATACATCAGGGCGGCCCCGGCTACATTCTGCTCGAACCGATTCCCTGTAAAGCGATTATCATCTGAATACATGTAGTGTAAGCCGTACCGCACGTCATGGACATAATTCCCGATGACTTTGGTTTCGTCGACAAAAGAAAAATAAATCCCATCACGGGTAAAATTAATTTCATTCCCGTCCAACAGATTATCGCGACTGTACCAGATATGGATACCGTTACCACGGAGGGCCGTTTGCAAATCGACTCTTCCTTTGATCAAATTATTGCGCAAGGTGACCTGTTTGCCACCTTTGACATAAATACCATGGAGGGTGTTAATGATCCGGCAATTTTCAATGGTAACAAAATCACCTTCGATTTTAATCCCGGATTCATCTTCCAAAAGCCGGGTTCCACTCCACTGAATTTCCAGTCCACTGACCGAGACACTATCAGCGGTAATTAAAACCGCATCTAGCTGTTTTTCACCATTGATGAAGGGATAATCTTCACCAATAATTTCAATCTGCCGATCCACGACGATAGCGCCGCTATATTTGCCCGGCCCGATCAGAAGTCGGTCGCCATCGACCATCCCGTCGATGATTTCCTGCAGGTTAGCACCGGAACTGGCAGGCCAGTCCCTGCCCGGTACGACCGTCAGGATAATCAGAGCAATTGATATGTATCTAATTACTTTCAAAATGTTTGGGGGGCGGAACCAAGTCCGCCCCCACTGATTTTACTCTACTCCTAACTCGTGATCTACCATGCTCTTTGCGCGCAGACCGGCCACGCCGGTCTTAACATAATACTGCCAGGATTCTTCCAGTTTCAGATAGGTCAGTTTATTAAATTTCCCATCTTTCATCCAGCCTTTAGCAAGGTCATAGTATTTATTAGCATAGGTAAACTGAGTAACCGCATCTCCCCATTCTTCGGTTGTCGTTTCCGTGAAAGTATTTTTCTCAAACGCTTCGGTTAAATAAGTAACAACCGGACCGAGAATTCCAATCAGGTCTTCGATTTCCGCGACTTTGGCATCACATCTTGCATTCCAATCAACAGGTTTATCCTGTGCTAGAGCGAATGTGGCCAAAATCATGAGGATAATTAAGGCATATTTTTTCATACAGATTCCTCCGTTAACATCATCAATATTGGTAGGTATAGTACATCGGTCAAAGGGCTTCTTCGTTCCGCGACAGCCACATAGCCAGCACCAGAAGTACTGCGAAAACGACCAGTAAATAGCCACCCACTTCCGGGTAACTCCAGACCTTGAATTGACCAACCGGTTTGTATCCGAACACTGGTGGCATAAACGGTTCCAGCCGCACCGCGGCCTTGGGATCCAGATTATGTCCGTAGGAATACAGCCGGTACCAGAACGTCCACATGGAATAGATACCGAAATAGACAAACAGGAAAAAGGCATCCACCGCCTTTCCCATTTTACCGAATACGGCGGCTCGAAAGGCGATAAAGATAAAAATCAATAACGCCAGTGGAATCCATTTGAATTCGGTGAAATCTTCGGCTTCAATTGCTTTCATTCCGATGTAGTGGTTGAGAATATTGATTTCCAGCAGATCAGCACCGTCATTCCCGCTTTCCAGCTTTTGGCTGTGAATGTACAGATCCAGACCCTCAGGATACTGATAAGACCAGAACTCCATACTCCACAGAGGCAGGAAAAAAGTGGGAATGATTATCAGTGCTGCCAGAATCACTAATATGCGTGATTGCAGATTCAACTGTTTATTCAAGAACTGGCTTACCCAATCGATATACTTCTTCATGACGTCTCCAATGTTGATCCGGGTAATTTTCCCGGATCAACCAGATTTATGATTTAGGTTTTACCAGGAAGTAACCCTGCATCTCCTGATGCAAAGCCGAACAGAAGTTGGTGCAGTAATAAGCATATACACCAGGTTTGCTGGCTTTGAAGGTTACTGATTTGGTTTCCCCCGGATCGATTACAATATTCAGATTATAATCATTGATGGCCATCCCGTGAAGCTCGTCCCGGGTTTGCTCAATATTGGTGATGTGGATCGTTACTTGATCACCTTCGTTCACCCGGATAACATCTGGTGAGAAGAAGGATCGAACCGCAATCATCCAGACTTCCACTTTTTTACCTTTGCGTTCGATACGAACTTCATCTTCACTCCAGATCGCATTGGGATTGTGGGAGTTTTCTTTTTTATAAACTTCGAAAGTCTGAATTTTATCCGCTTTAATCATTACAGCATAATGCGGCTCCGGTTCGGTGAAGGCATCATACAGGAGCTTCATTTGTTCACCTTCGATGTCAATCAGCTGGGCACTTTCCGGAATTGATGGTCCCACACTGAGATGGCGACCCTTGGAAAGTTTATTTAACGCAACCAGATAATTCCCATCGGGATTGACGGTTTCACCTTCGGCCGTCACCAGGTGACCAATATTGTAAGCGCAAGGTATCTTGTCCACCACATCCCAAGGTGGTCCGACCCGCCATTTGGCTACGGCGCTTTCCACGAATAGTGATGTGTAGGCAAAGCCTTTATTGTCAAACTGGGTATGCAACGGACCAAGACCTACCGCCACTTCGGCCTCCATTACCGCTTCATAGCGCAGAACCGGAATATCGTCGACGGTGTCTTCGAAATCCTCGGCTTGCATAGCGGCTAGAGCCTTCTCCCAGTTGAAAACAGTCGTAGTCGGGGATAATTTACCCGAACCGACGATCCATTTTCCGGATGGCGCTACATCCACACCATGGGGACTTTTTGCCAACGGTATGAAATAGATTGAACCGGCAATATCCTTGGGCATCAAAACCGGTGCGCCATCAATCATCTTGGCTTTACCAGCTTTTACGGCCGCTTCGGCGTCGCGCCAGTTGACGGTCAGAACGAAGTCCTTATCACGCTGTGAGGCGGTAACTTCCAGCTTGGCGCCTTCAATGAATTCCCGTTCTGAGTTGTAACAGGTCCAAAACAGCCAGCCATCGCTGATCAGTTTACCAGCATCACCGAGATCGTAATTGAAGGGCGGCACCAGTACTTCCCAGCCCAGGGACATTTCGCCATCATCGGCAACCTTGATACCTGCCACGACACCATTATATTCTTCGGCATATTTATCCACGTCTGCATATCGTCCTTGTGGAATTGGAACTGACATACGGGTGGCCATGGTGATGTATTCAGTATTGGGAGTCACAAAAGATGATCCGTGATTGGCACTGATGTTGGGTACTTTCAGGATCTGCTTGGTTTTAAAATCGCTCAGGTCGATCCGGGCGATCCGGCCCTGGGCATTATCGTTAATGAAAAGCCAGCGACCATCGTAGTCGCCATTGGTCTCACTGAGACCCGGATGATGGGAATCACCCCAGGTATATCCACCCAGCATGGCCTTGGTTTCGTCGTCAAAACCGTAACCGGTTCCGGGATATGGGGTGAATACTGGAATCGTTGCGATGTGACGCATTGACGGCACACCAGCTACGAAAATCTGTCCACTGTGTCCTCCACTATAGAACAGATAGTATTCATCCATATCGCCCGGAGCCACGTAGGTTTTTAAAGCGGCGGCCATAATATCTGAACGACCCGCTTCGACACCTCCCCTGCCCCTTGGTGCTCGCTCTTTAGCGCAGCCGATAAATACCAGCCCGAACGCCAATGAAAGCAACAAGAGCCAAACGAGAGTTTTGTTTAAACGCCGGATATCCATGACGTTACTCCTTGTTGTTTTGGGTTCATTGTTTAATCCCAGGCTCATGTATCAATCTTGTTT
>DAOWAH010000347.1 GCA_030634675.1 Fidelibacterota bacterium | reverse complement strand
GTGGGTCTCACAACCGATATTATTGTGGGTTTTCCTGGCGAAACCGATCGGGAATTTGAACAGACTCTGGAAGTTATGGAATATGTTAAATTCGATTCGGCGTTTACCTTCAAATATTCACCACGGAAAGGTACCAAGGCGGCGGAGTACCAGGATCAGGTGAACCCGCAAATAAGTCAGGATCGTTTGGAACAATTAATTAAATTGCAAAAGCGGCATACGTTGATTCGTAACCGCCAGGTGGTGGGTAAAGTGCAGACGGTATTGGTAGAAAAAGAGAGTAAACGTTCATCAGCCAGCTGGGCCGGTAGAACAGATTCTAATAAATGGGTTATCTTTGAAAAAGGGGCAGCCCAAATCAAAGATTTTGTTTCCGTGGAGATTAGGGATGCGCGGGGCGTAAGTTTGCATGGAAATATAATTGGAGAAAAGCGGAAATGAAGCTTGTAAAAATATTCGTATTTCTAACAGTCATTCTGGTGATGCTGGTATTTCTGATGCGTAATGCCAATCGTGTGTCGGTCGATTTAATTCTGGTGCAATATGATCAAGTCAGTCTGGCAGTGGTAATGATATTTACTGTGGCAATTGGTATTTTAATCGGATTTGGAGTTTCATTATCAACTATCCTCGCTACTAAAGCTAATAATCGATCCATCCGATTAAAAAACCGCCAGCTGACTGATGAAATCAACAATCTCCGTAACGTTGGTATCGATGACGATATTTACGATTCAAGCGAAGAGGAATAAAAGCCTTGAATACGTTGACACTTATAATATTAGTCCTGCTGGCCGCCTTGATTGGAGGAGCTTTCATCTGGTTGCGTCCGCGCAGTCAACCGCAAACCCAGGCAATTTATACGGAAGCATTATCAGCAATAATTCGTGGACAGGCCAAGCAGGCAATTGATTTGTTGCGCACTGTAGTAAGGAATGATTCGAGTCATGTGGAAGCATATATGCATTTGGGTGATTTATTACGTGAACAGAACCTGGCCCAAAAAGCTTTAAAAATCCATCAGTCTTTAACTGTTAGACCTGATTTACCATCGAAATTTCAAATAGAAATCTATAAATCATTAGTCTTGGATTATCAAAGTTTGACGGATTATCAGCGGGCTGCCCGGGAAGCGGAACAGATACTGCGTATTGACCGCAAGAATCTCTGGGCGAATGAATTTTTGTTGAAAGTGGCTCTATTGAATGAAGACTGGGACAGGGCTCAGCAACTGGCTAAAACAACCCAGAAAATTAAAGGCCGGATTGATGTTAATGAACTGGCTGAAATTAAATTGAAGGAAGGTCATTACCAGTTTGCCCAGGGCAATCAGCGGGAAGCGATCGCCTGTTATAGCAAAGCCAATAAAATCGCCCCGAAATACGGTGCACCGCTCTTCGAACTGGGCGAATTGTATTTTAAGCAGGGTGACTTGGAAAACGCGATCAAATTCTGGGAACGCTATGCCTTGTGTTGCCCGGATCAGAGTGCAAAGGTTTATTCCAAAGTTGAAACAACTCTGTTTGAGCTAGGTCGCTTCAGTGAGGCAGAACATTTTTACCGCCGAATTTTGAGTAAAGATGCATCAATTCTGGATGCTATGGTTCGTTTGGCCAATGTATTGGTGGAAAAGGGCGAGCAGCGGGCGGCTATGAATCTGGTGGAAGAAACATTGAATAAATCGGCTGGCTCAATCCCTGCTAATCTAATGAAACTGAAATTGTCTTTAGCAAAAAAGAATTCCCACCAATTATCCCGTCAAATTGATAAAATATTGGAATTGATATCTTCCGATAGCGATCGATGAAATTACGGTTGCTCTTATCTGTCCTGCTGGGGTTAGTTAGTACAGCTACGCAGGCCCAGGATTTACGATTATATTTCGCACTATTACAGGAGGGACGGGTCGCTGAAGTCCGGCAATCGCTGCCGGAATTGCTCAAGCAAAATCCCAATCACCCGGGCGTAGCTTATCTTCAGGCTATGACTATCACTGATGGTGACTCCTCGCTGAATTTATATCAAACCATTATACGGAAATATCCCCAAAGCGAATATACCGCCGAGGCGGCCATGAAAATCGGTGAATATCTGTATTCACGGGGATTATACTCCCAAGCCAGTCGTCAGTTACATTCAATACCCGTTCTGTATCCACAATCTAACCATCTTCAGCGGGCTATTGATCTGATGGTTAACAGTTATTTTGCCACCGGCGAACTGGATAGCGCAGCCTACTATCTAGCGCGGTTCAAACGGAAATACCCGCGCTTGAATTACGAATACGGTATCCCCGGTTTGGATGATATCGCCGTACCGTCGCCCGAAGTAGAACTGGTTAAATTGAACCAGGAGCAAGTACAGCAAAAAT
>DAOWAH010000325.1 GCA_030634675.1 Fidelibacterota bacterium | reverse complement strand
GAAAATGCTCGTAACAGCAGGGAAATGCGGGCAGCTCATTTCGCCACTGCCGTATCTTATGTTGATGAAGGCCGGTTCGTAGATGCGCTATCGGAACTGGATAAACAATATGACCTGGCAAAAAAAATCAATGATGTCATCGGTATGGTTGGTGATTTGGTAGCCATGGGTAATGTCCTCTTGGAAATGGAAGCTACAGCTGAAGCAACTGAAAAGTTTCAGCAGGCAAAGGATATTACTGAAACATCTGATTTGGCTGAAAACGTAAAGAATAACAACCGGCGATTCTATCCCTATTTCGCGGGTCTCATTGCAGTGGCCAACCATGATTTTAAGACGGCCAGAGAATATGCTGACCAATTTATTGAAAAAATCATCCTGGTGGAAAATCCCCGCGAGCAGCGTTTAAGCCATGAATTGAGCGGCATAATTGCATTGGCAGAAGGGGATTTCGATAGCGCAATTTCCGAATTATCTCAGGCCAACCAGCAAAATCCGTATAATTTGTATCGGCTGGCACTGGCCTATATCGGGAAAGGTGAAACGGATAAATACGATAAATACCTGAAAATGGCTCTGGATTATAATGCTGTGAACAGCCTGAATTTTGCCTTCATTCGGTATAAGCATAATTCCTGAAAAATCAGAACAGAGTTTTTTCCACACAGGCGGTATAGTGCTGAAAATCGGCTGGTATTGGCAGATATTCCTCGGATAATTTGCATAAATTGATAATTTTAAGTATAATGTTATGGAAATTGTCATTTGCTTTAGGGAAGAATAAAGAATGATGCTGAAAAGACTGATATCGATGCTGATAGTGTCAATTGGGTTTATCTACAGTCAAGTTCCTTTTGACTCTGTGAATTGTTTATTGCTGCCAGATGTGGGTCCCTGTGATGGCGCATTTCCCCGCTTTTACTTTAATCAGGTTAATTCTGAATGCCGTCAATTCATCTGGGGTGGTTGTGAAGGGATAGTTCCCTTTGAAATCAGGGAAGACTGCGCCCAGAGTTGCGGGAACTGGGTTGAGCAGGAATATGAAGGCCGGTATACCTGGGGCTTTGAAACCAATTCCTTCCAACCTTGCGGTGTTTTCGAAAACTGGTGGGTAACTGGCGAGGTAAATCAGCTAGTGGACTGCCATGATTCGCTGTCGGCCGGACAATTCAATCCCATCCATGTCCGTGTGCGTGGTATTCGTAGCCCGCTGGGAATTTTTGGCCATATGGGTGCATGCCAGCGGGAGTTTTTTGTAACCGAATTGCTGGCCTGCGAACCGGTTGAAGACGATCATTGCTATATGGCTGGATTTGAGGATGGGCTTAGCGGCTGGACGACGGAAGCGATCGATATCGATCTGGGCTCTGATACAGTGTACTGGTCAATCGAGTATACCACGGATCTCCCTCACAGTGGTTATGGGGCACTTGAATTTTACCTCGTGAATTATAATGATGCCGGCAAAATCTGGATTCAGAAAGGATTTCCGGTTGAGCAGAACACAGATTATCAGATCTCCTTAAGTTATAAATTTGCCAGTGCCGATTTTGGCATGGCCAATCTGTGGACACTGATCACCGGCGTCCATAGCTCGCCACCCCAATCGGCTGCAGATCTGGTCTTTCAGGGCCATACTGGCAATGGGGCCAATGCGGATACCTGTTTTATCTGGCTGGATAAGAATTATGATTTTCAGGTCAGTTCAGGGGCTGACAGCCTGGTGTGGGTGGCGGTCGGCATCTGGGGCAATTGGGAAACACCGCGGACCTATTATCTGGATGATTTGGTTGTAAAAGTAGAACGATCAACTGTGTCCATTTCTGATACCGATCACCTGGCGTACGATTTCAGACTATTGTCCAACTACCCGAACCCATTTAATCCGATTACCGTAATTGGATATGAATTGAAGATGAAAACCAATGTAAAGATCAATATCTTTGATTTATTGGGGAAAGAGGTGTGCACACTGGTGGATCAATTTCAGCCAACCGGTTCGTATTCGGTGATCTGGGACGGTACAGCCCAGCAAGGGCGTCCGGTTGGCGCCGGTATTTATTTTTACCGTCTTGAAACCGAAAATTATATCCAAACCCGTAAAATGATTTTATTGAAATGAGGCTAAGTAGTTAGACCTTAGATTGGATATGGGAAATATTCTGCGCTTAGTATTCGTCCTGATTTTGGCAGGTACAGTGGTACTCGGTCAATCCAAAACCGAAAAGGCTAAAGAGGAATTGGAAAGTGATGATTCTGACACTGAGAACACCACGAACTCTGAAAGTAGCGATGGGGATGATTCATGTATTGGCTCACTAGTAGATGATTCATGTATCGGCTCGCTTGTAGAATTAATGCTCAGGATGGTGTTTCAGGTCGCTATTAATTATGACTTTGATAATTATGTCACTATCCAGCCGGTCTGGTATAACTATCCATTTCAGAGTGCGGATAATACCAGCATTCGCTCCCGGTTTTCCGGAGTACCGACACTGTTTCAGACAACAATGGCTTTTGGTGGTGGCTATGACGATGCCCTAACCAATCTCACCGCCAAAGGCGAT
>DAOWAH010000210.1 GCA_030634675.1 Fidelibacterota bacterium | reverse complement strand
TGGCTCAGGAGTAATCGTCGATTCCAAAAAGGGTTATATACTTACTAACAATCATGTTGTCGATGATGCCGATGAAATTGAAATCCAACTGATTGATAAACGTGTCTTCTCGGCTACAGTTGTGGGTACTGATCCAAAATCTGATTTGGCTGTGTTAAAAATTGATGCAAAAAATCTGAAGGCTTTGGAATTAGGCGATTCCGATATGCTGCGTGTGGGGGAGTGGGTTATGGCGATTGGTAGTCCGTTTTCAGCCAATTTGAGTCACACGGTTACAGCTGGTATTGTAAGTGCTATGGGACGTTCGAATATTATCCCGGGGGCTACTGATTATGAAGATTTCATCCAGACCGATGCTGCTATTAATCCCGGTAATAGCGGTGGTGCGTTGCTGAATATGAAAGGTGAACTGGTGGGTATCAATACCGCTATTGCCACCGGTGGTCATGAACGAGCGAATCGGGGAGTTGGATTTGCAATACCTTCTAATATGGCTAAAAAAGTAATGTACGATTTGATTGAAAATGGTTACGTGATTCGATCCTGGCTTGGTGTTTGGATTCAGGAAGTTGAGGATAAAGTCGCCCGCGCACTGAATCTCGATACCAGAGAAGGTGCTATTGTCAGTCAGATTGCCGAAAAAAGTCCAGCCGAAAAAGCCGGAATTGAAACCGGGGATATTATTATTTCATTCAACGGAATTAAAATCAACGATCCCGCTAAATTACAGAATGTGGTTTCTTCCACTAAACCGGGTAAAAAATCTAAGCTGGAGATCATCCGGAACGGAAAGAAAAAAACAATCAGTGTGATTTTAGAAGTATTACCTCAGGAAGATAAGGCGATTGCCAGCCATTCATCAGGCCGGAAAAATGAATTAGGATTAAATGTTAAAGCGTTGACCAGACCGCTGGCGGAACGCTTTGACATCGATTATAATACGGAAGGAATATTAATAACGGATGTTGAACGGGAAAGCCCTGCGTATGAAGCTGGGTTACGCCCTGGGGATCTGATTTTGCGGGTTGGATCGGAAGTAATTACCACCGTTAAAGAATTCCGTCGGCTCAGTAATCCGGAAGATAATGATGTACTGTTACTGCTGGTAAAACGTGGAAATGTATCACGTTATTTTACTTTGGATATGAGCTAAAATTTCATTGTATTTCGTTGGAAAATCCTCCTTGGGAGGATTTTCTATTTCGACCAGACCTGTGCAGTACACGTTGACACTGGTAAGCTGCTACAATTAATTTTATATGCCAATAACATGCTAATGAATGATTCTATTCTCAATCTATATTGTAGAATCAAAGTCAAATTTAAAATTATTTAGCTCAACTAATAGTGAAAACATGGTAATCGAATGATCAAGAAAGTCGATCCGAAAGTTGATTTTATTGCCCTGGAACACGAGATCCAGGAATTCTGGAAATCCAACCGGATATTTGAGAAACGCGTACAGGCTAATCAGGGTAAGCCACGCTGGAGTTTTCTGGATGGACCGATTACGGCTAATAATCCAATGGGTGTGCACCATGCCTGGGGGCGTACTTTGAAAGACGTATTTCAGCGCTATATGGCGATGACCGGTCATGAATTGCGTTATCAGAATGGATTCGACTGCCAGGGATTATGGGTTGAAGTTGAAGTGGAAAAGGAACTGGGCTTTAAATCCAAGCGCGATGTTGAAGAATTCGGAATTGAGAAGTTTGTTAATCTGTGTAAGGAACGAGTCCGTAAATATTCTGAAATCCAGACCCAACAATCAATTCGGCTTGGCTACTGGATGGACTGGGATAATTCCTATTATACCATGTCGGATGAAAATAATTATACGATCTGGGCATTTCTGAAAAAATTATTCGAAAAGGGTAAGATATATCAAGGTACCGATGTTGTTCCATGGTCAGGTAAATCCGGTACATCATATTCCCAGATGGAAATTATCGAAGGCCGTAAACTGGTGGCACACGATGCTGTTTTTGTCCGTTTTCCATTAAAGGATCGTGAGAATGAACACCTTCTGGTTTGGACTACGACACCTTGGACATTGACTTCTAATGTTGCTGCGGCTGTAAATGTTAATCTGGATTATGTCCGCTTACGTTCCAAAGATGGCTCAATATATTATATTATTGCTGATAATCTGGAATACCAGCGACTGGAAAAGCAATTCACCGATAAAAAACAATGGGTCGATGGTGTTCCGAAATTGAAGACAATTGCCCAGGTATTCAAAGAACATGGCGGCTATACGCTGGAAGGCACAATCAAAGGCTCTGAAATGGTTGGCTGGCAGTATGTTGGACCTTTTGATGATTTGGATGCTCAGTCAATTGCCGGTGGTCATCCCTTTGCCAGGCCTGAATTAGAAAAAGATGGCGTAACTGGAATAAGTTGTCATAAAGTTATTGATGGCGGCAAAGATTTTGAGGGTAAAGATGTCGTTGTGGCTGGTGAAGGAACCGGGATTGTTCATGTTGCTCCCGGTTGTGGAGATATTGATCATAAAATTGGTTTGGAATTGGGTCTGGTTGATATAGCTCCCCTGGATGATGAATCAAAATATATCGAAGGTTTTGGCTGGTTGACCGGTTTGCTGGCCACGGATCAGGCGACCACTGATAAAATTGTTGAGAATCTCAAACAAAATGGTTTTCTGGTTCATGTTGAACGATACCCGCATGTTTATCCCCATTGCTGGCGGTCAGGCGATGAGTTGGTTTTCCGGATGGTGAGCGAATGGTATATCAAAATGGATTGGCGCGAGGATATTAAAACCATAGTAGATCAAATTAATTGGCTACCAGCATGGGGTCGTGAACGTGAACACGAATGGTTAGACAACATGAGTGACTGGATGATTTCAAAAAAACGTTTTTGGGGTCTGGCTTTGCCGATCTGGACGTTTGATGATGGTAGTTATTATGTTATTGGTTCCAAAGAAGAATTAAAAGAGCTAAGCGTAGCAGGTTGGGATGAATTTGAAGGGCACAGCCCGCACCGTCCCTGGGTGGACAAGGTAAAAATTCGTCATCCTGAAACCGGCTTAATCGGTACCCGCATACCAGCTGTCGGCAATCCCTGGCTGGATGCCGGTATTGTACCTTATTCAACAATGAATTATCTAAGCGATCGGGATTACTGGCAGAAATGGTTCCCGGCCGATTTTATTACTGAATGTTTTCCGGGTCAATTCCGCAACTGGTTTTATTCATTGCTGGCTATGTCTGCCATTATGGAGAACAAACCACCTTTCAAAACTTTGCTTGGGCACGCCTTAGTCAAAGACGAAACCGGCCGTGATATGCATAAATCCTGGGGCAATACAATCTGGTTTGATGATGCGGCCGAGAAAATGGGCGTGGATGTAATGCGCTGGTTGTATGCGGCCCAGAATGTTGAGCACAATCTGCTATTTGGGTATGGTCACGCCGATGAAGTGCGTAAACGGATTATTACCCTCTGGAATTCCTATTCATTTTTTGCCACTTATGCTGCTTTAGATCAATTTTCACCATCCGATTTAAGCCTAAGTGAAGATAACCTCATTATTCTCGATCGATGGATTCTTTCTAAATTAAATCAATTAATTTTTGACTGTCGTGCAGCAATTGAAAATTTCCAGGTTTTCCGAATGATGCGCAAAATCAATCTTTTTCTGGAAGATTTATCCAATTGGTACATTCGTCGTAATCGCCGTCGTTTCTGGAAAAGTGAAGATGATGCGGACAAAAACGCTGCCTATCAGGTATTATACGAAGTATTGTTGAAATCAATTCAATTGTTAGCACCGGTATTGCCGTTTATTACCGAGAACATATATCAAAATCTGGCATGTAATACCGGTTCAGACTTACCAGAAAGTGTTCATTTATGTGATTATCCCATTGCTGACCAAGATCGCATTGATGATGAATTGATGCAACAGGTTGATGGCTTGCGTAAATTG
>DAOWAH010000442.1 GCA_030634675.1 Fidelibacterota bacterium | reverse complement strand
TGTTACTGGAAATGGTATAATCAATCCGTTATTTTCGGCGGCTGAAATAATGCCTCAAAAATTGAAAATTCGCAGTAATAATTTCACTGGAATAATTGATTTACTCCTGGTAAAATATACCGATAAAGAAGGACCACTCTATGGAGTCGCCAAAAATTTCCCAGTCATTATAGATTGGACTGATAGTTTCAAATATCTATTGGATGCTGATGAATATTCCTTTAATCATACCTACTCCTTGTCTATTAACCTGACCGATATAACTGCTGTGCTGTATACCAATCTATTTATCACTAATTATCATAAAGGAAACGGTAATATTACTATACTGGATAATAATGATTCTTTGTTATTTAACCGTGCTTTTACGAGTGGCTTAATCGAATTTTGGGATGATGATATTGTTGATTATCAACCAACAACGGTACAAATCAGTGGGAATGACCTGGAAGCGGTAATCGATTTTACCATGGTTTTACAAAATTAACTGTGAGGGGAAATGCAGGGTGAATAGGTTCGCTTTGATATTGTTGTATTTCACACTATGTCAGATTTCAGGAGGAAATATGCAGGAGGAATTTGAGTTCGATATTATCACCACTTCCAGTGGTGAGTTGAAACTGACTTTTATTGGTCATGCCAGCCTGATGTTTGAATTTGATAACAAGATCATTCATATTGATCCGGTCATGCAGGAAGCCGATTATTCCACTCTGCCCGCCGCCGATCTGATCCTGATCACCCACGAACATTTCGATCATCTAGATGGTGATGCTATCAGAAGGGTCACAAATAACCGTACCCAACTAATCTATACCCGGAAGTGCTCAGATCAGGTTGCCGGTGGTAAAGTTCTGAATAATGAGGCCAAGATCGATTTGGAATGGATAAAAATTGAGGCTGTTCCGGCTTATAATATTGTGCATGAACGCTCTCCGGGAAAACCATTCCATCCCCAAGGGGTGGGTAACGGCTATGTGCTTACCATCGCCGACAAACGGATTTATGTGGCTGGTGATACCGAAAATATACCGGAAATGAGAGCCTTAAAAAACATCGATATAACTTTTTTACCAATGAATCTACCCTATACCATGACTCCCGAAATGGTGGCTGATGCTGCGCAAGCCTTTCGTCCAAGAATTTTATATCCATATCACTATGGTTCCACTGATCCCCGGGAGCTGGTTAAACTCCTGGAAGATGAAAAGGATATCGAGGTTCGGATTCGCGCTTTGCAATAATTGATCAATAAATAATTATATACATCCTGTTAAAAATTATAGATACCTGATTTTTCGCCCTCTACGATTGCTCAACACCTGCTCCTCTACTGCTCGAAGCTCCCAGCTCCAAGCTGGTCCTCCCAGGCGGGACAGAGCAGTGTTTTGTAATCGCACCAGTCACAGTGGCGGCCTTTTTTAAATTCAAATTCCCGGTTTTTTATTCCTTCCACCACCTGATTAATTTGCGCTTTGAAGCCTTCCAGTTCAACACCGGAAAAACTGTGACTGTGTTCCGGCTGATTGCTCTCCCGCAGAAAGAGTAAACTGGCCTGGGCCGGCAAACCGCGGAGTTCCCCTGTAGTATGCTGTGTCAGAAAAAGACAGTACACCGCCAGCTGCAGACTGTTCTGTGCTTTGGTTACTGTTTTCCCGGTT
>DAOWAH010000023.1 GCA_030634675.1 Fidelibacterota bacterium | reverse complement strand
TGAACGACTGACCGACTTCAAAGATCGTCGATCAGTTTACCGCTTGCGCTACGATATGAAAGCTCACCGCTTGTTATTTGATTATTCTGTACATCATTTCCGCGATCTGGGATATTTGAATCTGGCAGATACAACCTTGGGGAATTTCCTTAATAATGCTCTGTGTGATGAGCGGGATATGACTATTTCACATTCCGGCGAAATTATTTATGCAGATGATAGAAGTGGGATTTACAATTTGTATTATTTTGATCCGGATAATAATCATCAGGGGTATCTTACTAATGTATTGGGCGGTGCATTTATGCCTGATATTTCATCTGAGGGAAAGATTGTGTATTCTATATATGATGAACTGGGTTATAAGATAGCCATATTAGATTCAATTGCTCTGATAGATCAGCTCATGGTGGGCTATGACCCGGAGTTTTATCGTCGCAATGCCGATTTGACTGATCCAATTTTAGAACTGGATGAAACCGAAGCCGCCCCGTACGAAGATAATTTTACAACCATGTTCATTCTTCCCAAATTGATGTTGGAATACGGTACGTTGAAGCCGGGCATCTATTTTTATTCTTCGGAAGTTATTGAACGTTTATCACTCTTTGGACAGGCTTCGATTAATAAATCAGCGGACCTCGATTTATTCCTGCTGTTTGAATTCAGCCGGTTATATCCCACCATCTATACTGAAATCATTTATTTAACGCGCAATAAACATGAACAAAATTATTATTCGGTCTATCCAATAAATGATAATTTACGATTTCGTTTAATTCAATTCAGAGGGGGAGTAAAATTCCCGCTACTTGGTTTTAATGCAGTTGATATTTTTCTAACCTGGCAGAGATATCGTGCCTATGTGAAACAGGAAGTTCCATCGGAGAGACTGGAAGTTGGTGTTGCGTATGATTATTATCGAGGTAGTTATCTTGGTTTTAATTGGAGTGGGAACCTGCTGAAACGGCGCGCGGACAGTAATATTAATCCCTCAAAGGGTTTCACCTACAATCTCAATGTTACCCTTGAGAAAAATAAATTTATCAATGATTTGGATCTCTCCGATGCTGGAACTCTGGTTGAGGAATTCAAAAATAATGATTTAGTGCGGGTCGAATTCGATACCGACTATCATCTGGAGATACCACACACGCGTCGTTGGACGTTGTCATTTGAAGCGATGGGCGGGTGGCTTTCAAATACTGAGGTCGATTCATTCTTTAATTTTTTCGGTGGTGGTCTGCCAGGCTTACAGGGATATCCATTTTATAGTATTGAGGGAAACCGGGTGCTGATGGGTGAGCTGGTCATTCGTATACCATTACTGTATCTTAAGAATTATCCGATTGGCTGGTTTAATTTAAATAATAGTACAATCGGATTTGTCGCCCAGGCCGGTGATGCTTGGAGTACACCTTTGGGCAACATCGATCCTAAGCGATCGGTGGGTTTGGAATTGCGTTTCAACGGATTTTCATTCTATAATTATCCCACCGCAATTGGTTTAGAAGTTCACTATGGATTGGATAAATTCGTACGGACTATCCAGGGAAATAATTATGATTATGGAAAGGAGCCACGCTTTTATGCCAGCATTTTATTCGGATTTTAAAAAGATCATGATTCTGGTTTTACTTTTCTCCGTCAGCAATTTAATGGCTGACGGCTTATTTCACTATGATGCGCGCCTGCATTCACATCTGACCAATCGATTGGTCAGAATTAATGCTGGATTAAGCAGTGCTCTGGCAGCAGTGGAAACAGACTCGGCCACTGCTACTGAAGAAATTGTGTTTCCCGCCCGTCCGATGTTGATGTCTTTGGTTGTCCCGGGATTAGGGCAAGTATACAATAAATCACCTTGGTGGAAAACGGCCATCTTCGCTGGCGTCGAAGTTGCTGGAATAGTGGGCTGGTGGTCATTTACCAATAAAGCGGAAGATAAACGATTGGAGTTTGAGGAATTTGCGGATCTGCACTGGGATCTGGAGCGTTGGTACAATAATTCCCAATTAATATTTAGTAATGATTGGGAGAGTGTTATTCGCGGTACTCATCATCTCACGCTTATTATTAGTGATCAATATTGGAGTTCAGATACAATTGATTATCTTCAGTCGGAATTTAATTTTGATGAAATTGATTGGGTGCATGATCGCAATTATTATGAAAATATTGGCAAGTATAACCAATTTATTGGTGGTTGGGATGATACTTATGATGATCAGGGTGATCGATTATGGTATGAAATCGAAAAGGACGTGGGTGATAGTACCGAAATAATAATTATGACCGATAATAAAGACAACTATCTGGATCTGCGTCTTGAAAATAATGATTTACTTAAAATTGCCGGCTATGCCGTAACGGCCGTGATGTTCAACCATGTAATCAGCGCGATAGAAGCCGTGTATTCATCTCAGGCGCAGGCGCGGAAAAGAAAAACTATCGACACTTCGGTGGGATTAATCTATGACCGTAATGCCCGTTACGGTGTGGGTGGTTTGGCTTTTTCGATGCGATTCTAAAAAACATTCTTGTCACTGAAAAATATTGAAATTCGTGGAAAATTAATGAAAAATACTTTGAATATGGCAATAATTAAGCAGGCTATTGCAGTACTATTAATTCTGTCGGTGGCTATGTTTTCTTTTCAATGTGCCTCTAATAAACCGGATATCGGTAATTTTGATGGAAAAGAAAATTATGAAAAAGGGCTTAAACTGCTGGAGAAAAAACGCTATTTACGCGCTCAGGAGGAATTAAATCAGGCTGTGATAAGCGGAGCTCATACGGAATGGGGCGATACCGCTGCTTTTTATCTGGCGGAAGCTTATTATCTCAATAAGGAGTATCTACTGGCCATTTCAGAATATGAACGAATGATTCGACGAATGCCTTTTACTACCTTTATGGAACGTGCCCGTTATCGGATTTGCGAGTGTTATCAAGCTGAATCGCCTGTTTATTATCACGATCAGACCTATACGTTAAAAGCAATCGATGAAATCCAGGAATTTTTAGATGACTTTCCAGATTCGGAATTTAGGGCAGATGCTTTAACGATGAATCGGCAATTACGCGAAAAACTGGGACGTAAAGCCTATGAGACTGGCATTCTTTACCTGAAAATGGACGAACCGGAACCAGCCCAAATGGCTTTCCAGGAAGTTGTTGATAATTATTATGATACTAAATATAATGAATTAGCACATTTAGAAATTGTCCATTCCTTTTGTATTAGTAATGATGTAGACTCAGCCCAAGCGTATTTGGAAGAAGAATCCTCAGTATTCAAATCAGAAGCGATTAGAAATAAAGCTGAGGATTATATCGCGGATACTAAAAAAACTATACAAAAACGTGTCAAATGAAACTTTGCGTTTTTGGAGGTACTTTCGATCCACCGCATATCGGCCATCTGATAATTGCCCAGACAATTTTTGAAGCAGAACGGTTTGATCAAATAATTTTTATACCTGCTTATCAACCTCCTCATAAGGAATATGGAAAACTATCAAGTATTGAATTACGCTTGAAAATGCTGGAGTTAGCAGTGGTTGAAAATCCGAATTTTATTATTTCTGACGTGGAAATTCGCCGTAAAGGAATTTCCTATTCAATAGATACGGTAAAAGAAATAAGGAATCAGTACAATCTGGAAACAGATGATTTATATTTCCTGATCGGAAGTGACACACTCGCGGATATTATTAACTGGAAAACCCCCCGTCGGTTAGTAGAAGAATGCCAGGTAATAGTTGCAATCAGACCTGGATTCCGACCCAGTGCTATACCTTCCTGGCTGTTGGATAGTGTCCGTTTCGCCAATGTACCACGATTTGAAATATCCTCGACAGTTATCCGACAGCGCTGGCGTGACAATAAAACCATCCGCTACATGGTCACGCAGCCGGTGTGGGAGTTTATTAACAAACAAAATCTTTATATTTGATGCTGAGTAGTATTTTCTTGCTGATTATTGGGGGAGGTTTACTGTATTATGGAGCTGAATGGATGGTCCGTGGTGGGAGCAATTTGGCAAATCGGTTAGGAGTCAAACCCCTTGTTGTTGGTTTAACGGTCGTTGCCTTTGGGACGTCCCTTCCTGAATTAATGGTCAGTCTTATGGCTGTTTTAAGTGAAAAGGAGTCAATTGCGCTTGGGAATGTAATTGGTTCCAATATCGCCAATGTCGGCCTGGTGTTGGGTTTAAGTTCAATGATTTTTCCGATAACCATAAGTTATAAAGTAATATCCAGAGAGCTTAGGATATACTTTGTAGTAGCAATTGTTTTTATATTATTTTGTGCAAATGGTATTATCGCCCGTTGGGAAGGAATTATCTTGTTTGCGGGAATTATAGCATTTACCTGGATGCATCTAATACATCCCCCGGCTGATCTCGAACAACACAATCGTGAGCCAGAATTAATTCAAAAAAGCCTTATTTTACTTGTATTTGGGGTTGGATTTCTTACCTGGGGGGCTGATATATTTGTCACTGGAGCAGTCGAATTGGCTACTTTGTTAGGAATCCCGGAAATGATAATTGGCATGACTATCGTTGCTTTAGGTACATCGCTACCGGAATTGGCGACTTCAGTTGTGGCAGCTTTTCGTAAGGAAAGTGGTATTTCACTTGGCAATATCATTGGCTCAAATATATTTAATATTCTCTCTGTGATCGGCTTGGTGTCTATCATTAAACCAATATCGGTTGAACCAGGCATCTTAAACTTGGAATTGCCGATAATGCTGGCATTTGGTGTGATACTTTTTCCAATAGCAAGGATGAAGCAACCAATCCCTCGATTATCTGCAGTAATATTGTTTACCAGTTATATTTTTGTAATAATATGGTTGTTTAACCGGTAAATCATTTTCGTTGTAAATTTCAACCAATTATTAACATGATTAATAACTCTTCATCCGCCCTCCTAATATGATAGCCCTGGAAAACGTTTCTTTTTCATATAAAAAATGGGTCGGAGTTACCGATGTCAACTTAGTTATTGAACGGGATGAGTTTACTTATATCATCGGTCCAACTGGATCGGGGAAGACTACACTAATGCGTTTGATCTATATGGATTTGTTTCCGGATAGCGGTAGAGTCCTGATTAATGGTTACGATACCAGCCGGATAAAAAATCGTCACATACCTAGGTTAAGGCAAAATATCGGAATGATTTTTCAAGAATACCATTTATTATCCGATCGTAATCTGTTCGCAAATGTTGCTCTGCCGTTACACGTGCGGGGTATAAAAAGAAATGAGATAAAAGATACTGTCGCTGAAATATTGAATGATGTAGGATTGTACGGAAAGGAGAATCATTACCCTAATGAATTGTCCGGCGGGGAACAGCAGCGTGCCTGTATTGCCCGCGCTCTGGTCAAACGACCTGAAATTATCTTGGCTGATGAACCAACCGGTAATCTTGATCCCATTACTGCATATGATCTGATGGAGCTATTGGATACTATCAATGGGGAAGGGACGGCGGTGTTTATGGCATCACATAATTATACTCTGATTCGTGACCGTGGTCATCGCATAATCCAGATTCAGGAAGGGAAATTGCGTACCTGATAATGGATAAATTTCTTTTTCTGGTTGGAGAGGGTTTCAAGAATCTCTGGCGCTTTAAACTCACTACCATAACATCAATATTTTCGGTTTTTATGACTTTATACCTGATTGGCATATTGTTTACGATTGGTGATAATTCGCAAAAACTGATTATGTATCTGCGGTCAAAATACAAGATTGAGGTCTTTTTCAAACAGGAAATTTCCGATATGGAAGCTCGAAAATTAACGCAAGAGATACAGAAAATCCCCGGAATTAGATCTGCCACCAATATTGACCGTGCTGATGCAGCTCGAATCTTTAAACAGCAATTCGGTGAAGACATACTTGCTTTGCTGGAAACAAATCCGCTGCCGGCCAGTTGCGTGGTTAATATCAGCCGAACACAGAGTTCATCAATCGATATCGCACCGATTATCGCCGAGATTAAAAAGATCGATGGCGTTGATGAGATTACTTTTCAAGGACGTCTTATTAGTCGAATAGAGCGCTATTACGATCTATTATTCAAGATTCTTACCGGAGTCGCAATTGTAATTCTACTGGTGACGATATCAATTATTTCCAATACTATAAAACTGACTTTTTATATTCGGGCCGATCTGGTGAAAGCGCTCAAACTGGTAGGAGCCAGCAATATATTTATTAAAATCCCCTTTATTATTGATGGCATATTGCAGGGTTTGATTGGGGCTTTATTGGCTAGTGCTGCGTTGTACGGGACTATTTCCGCCGGGAATCATTTTATTGCAGCAATGACAAACAGAATTAGAATTTCCGGTGATTTGTTTATAGGTTTATGGTTGACTATAGTGGCCGTACTAATTGGTATGATCGGAGCAAGCCGTGCTTCTGCCAAGTTACTAAAGTGACTATCGCTCAAGCTATTTATTATTCTTGACTAATTTTTTTTTATCGGCCTAAAATTAACGTTATGATTCAGAGTATTAATATCCATTTAAATGAACGAGAACGGCTGATTCTGAAGGCGACTATTGAAGATTATATTGAAACGATGCATCCGATCGGTTCAAATTATTTAAAAACATGCCATCATTTTACTTTCAGCCCGGCTACTATTCGGAATACTTTAGCACAACTAGAGCAAAAAGGATTGTTGACGCACCCGCATACATCTTCCGGCCGAATACCAACCGACTCAGGTTATCGCTATTTTGTCGATAAATTATTGGATAAATCTAACATTAATGTCGATGAATGTAGGGCAATAGAGCAATCATTAGTGCAAGTAGCAGACAATGTCGATGAGCTGATGCAGGCTGCTGCAAGTATGCTGGCACAGGTCAGCCGTATGTTTGGTGTGGTGATGATTAGGCATTACCAAGAAAGTATTCTGAAAGATATTGAATTAGTTGAGCTGTCATCCGAGCGTGTTATGATGGTATTAGCGATGAAGTCCGGCCTCATACGTTCAATCACTCTTAATTTAAAGGTGAGAGTGAGTCACAAAATGCTTGAGTCTGTTACTGCAATCCTGAAAGAGCGATTATTGGATTTATCTTTAAAAGAAATCCAACAAACCATAAACGAACGCTTACGGGACACTGAAATTTATAAGCACGAAGTTGTGCAGATATTAATTAATGACCCAATCCATCATTTCAGTAACACCCAAAATAGCATCATTTATCAATCAGCACTAATACCATTACTTGAGCAACCGGAATTTCAAGATGTAAGTATATTGCAAAAAACAATTGTTGCTCTTGATTCCCAAAGGATGATGGAAGATTTAAGTGAACAAATAGGTGATGAAAGGAATAGCATATTTATTGGAAATGAGAATGAAAATACCAATTTGGAACATTGCTCATTGATATCATCACGATTTAATTCGAATGATTTAATGGGACAATTAGTTATTTTAGGTCCAACCCGTATATCATATCAGAATATTTTAGTGATTTTAGAACAATTTACGGAGATTATGACTGATGTCTGCTGATCTAAAGAACTCGTCGGCACCAAGGAAAAGACCTAGAAAAAAAAGTGCCCAGAAAACTACTGACCCAACCCCTAAAAGAAAAAAGCCGCAAACAAATGCCAAACAGATTGAAGAATTAAAAAACCAATATCAGGAATTGGAAGACAAGTTTTTACGTTTAAGAGCCGAATTTGAAAATTATCGCCGCCGCAAGAGCCATGAAATACTTAAACTGGTGGAATATGAAGGTGAAGAAATATTCCGATCTTTTCTGCCTATAATTGATGATCTGGAGCGAATGGTGTCTGCGTTGGCGGATAATACTTCTAATACTGATAAAGCTACCAGGGAAGGTATTGCATTTATAATTGCAAAATTTCATAAAGTTTTAACTGAACGGGGAGTGAAAGCTTTCAATTCAATAGGTGAAGTTTTAGACTCCGAACTACATGATGCTATGTTGGTGATGAATGATCAGAATAAGCCGGATCACGAAATTCTCCAGGAACCTGAAAAAGGCTACATGTATAAGGACAAGGTCCTACGCCACGCAAAAGTGGTTGTGAATAAAAAATGAACGATTTATATGAAATATTAGGTGTCGATAAAGATTCTTCCAAAGATGAGATAAAAAAATCATACCGAAAAATAGCCATGAAATACCATCCGGATCGCAATCCGGGGGATACTGAGGCTGAGCAAAAGTTTAAGGAAGCTGCTGAAGCATATGCGGTGTTAAAGGATGACCAAAAACGTCAGCAATATGATCAATTTGGCCCTGCCGGGGTAGGATTGGGTGAACAAGGGGGAGGTGGATTTGGCTTTTCCGGCTTTGGTGGCGGTATTGACTTATCCGATGCGCTACGTATCTTTATGGATGGCTTTGGTGGTGGTGGTTTTGGCGGTTTTGAAGATTTGTTTGGGGGTGGTCGCCAGCGGCAAAGAGTACAAAAAGCTCGCGATATGCGCATTACCCTGGCATTGACCCTGTCAGAGATTCAGAATGGAGTCGAAAAAACAGTCAAAGTTAAACGTAATGAGCAGTGCTCTTCCTGTGATGGGAGTGGTGCCAAACCAGGTACACATCCCACTAGTTGTCGTCATTGTGGTGGTTCTGGCCAGGTCCGGCAAATGAGCCGTACCCTTTTTGGACAATCTGTGGTTGTGCGCGTGTGTCCGATATGTAGCGGTACTGGCGAGATTATTGAACAACGGTGTAATTCCTGTGGCGGTGATGGTGTTGTTCCCAGTGAGGTATCGATTAAGATAAATGCACCAGCCGGTGTGGTTACCGGTAACTATATGACTCTCAGAGGGCAAGGGAATCAAGGCGGTAAGGGTGTCTTGCCGGGGGATCTTATGGTTTTCTTCGAAGAAAAGGAACATTCCTATTTTGTTCGGCATGGTAACGATGTTTTTATTGAAGCCCTCATATCGTTCATACAAGCTTCTTTAGGAACTGTGGTTGAAGTTCCGACGCTGGATGGCCGTGCCAGTTTGAAAATACCAGCGGGTATTCAATCCGGTACTATCCTCCGCATGCGGCGTAAAGGATTACCGGAATTAAACAGCTCTTTCAAAGGTGATCAATTAGTTAGAATCCAGTTAGAAACTCCCTTAAACCTTTC
Source organism: Fidelibacterota bacterium (assembly GCA_030634675.1). The sequence continues at coordinate 2,904 of DAOWAH010000023.1, read as the reverse complement.
TGCTCGTGAGAAATCTTTACTAAAGGAATTCGATCAGTCTGGCGGCGAACGCTCGGTTAAATTTCAGAAAGTAAAATTATAATGAATTCTTTAACAGTTCAGGAGAAATTAATAATAAAATTTCTATCGGGAGCTATTGCTGTCGGGGCATTAGTAGGTACTATTCGTCATTATTTTTATTCTGATCAGGAATTAATTGAATCAGTAAATAACCAAATTGAAGAATTTTCAAAGATGTCTGAAGTTCCTATCAACAACATTGATTCTTTAAAGGCTGAGGTTATCCCGGGTGATGGTAATTCCGGACAGGTCAATGAATTGATTAATATTAATAATGCTTCTAAAGAAGAATTAATGACGTTACCAAAAATTGGTCCGGTTACGGCAGAAAGGATTATACGTTTTCGCGAGGATTTTGGTAACTTCCAGAACATTGATGAGCTGAAAAATGTAAAAGGCATTGGTCCAAAGACCATGGAACAACTTCGATTACTAGTAACCCTGTGATAACAAAGGTTTGAATCATGAAGACTCGTAACAAACATTTAATAACCGACGGTCTTGAGTTTGTCATTATATTTGCAATGATTTTTCTATTGGTTACAATCTATGTGCCGCAGGCAATCTGGGCTGAAGAGAAAGCTTTTGAAGAAATGAGTCACTTTCGGATGGAAAATATCTTTGAAGTTGAAGATTTTTATCATCAATTAAGGGATGAGTTCTCTGAAGACGCTTTATGGGCCATGAATGTAGTGAATACAATACGCGATTCATTGACCGCCGATTCAACTTTTTTAAATGAACAAATACTATATCTTGACGGCCAAGTAGTGAGTGTTACTGTACCCCTAGGTTGGGATATAAACTACGATACGACCTTTGGGTTTCGAAGCAATCGTAAAGAGCTTATTGAATATACTCAATATGTTGTCGTTACTTTCTCAGAAAGCCAAAATGCTTATGATACCTCTTATGTAGTTTTGAAAGATTTGGCTGCTATTAAGGAAGATCCTTCATTTGTTGGCATTATAGCCGAAAACTTGGAAGAACGAGTAGAAATAATTACTTATTATGATACCTATATGCCCGACTCTTCATTTTTCTACTGCCCGTTAACGAACGAATCATATGAAATTTCAATTGAAAATGGTATCAAAGTAAGCAGTCCGATTAAAGAGGAAATAATAGAGCGTCAGTATCTGGTGTTCTCTTTTCGTGGCGCTAATCACGGCTATATCGAGGATGGCGTACCAAGTTGGAAAATGTAGTTGACGGTTTCTGACTACCTAGGATAAACCCATTAGACTGTAATCAGGTCAATGTGTATGTCATATCTAGTGGATTGGTAGCGCGGTCAATGGTTATTAAAGTATTTGGTTGTAGTCCCAATTCAATACTACAGTGCTTATTTTAATCCAAGCCTGGCACAAAAAGATAACTAAAATATGGAGGTCATTACCGGTAAATATAAGGGTAAACGGATTGAGACACTTTCAGGAAACTGTTACCGTCCCACAACCTCCCGAATACGGAAAAGTATTTTTGATATTTTGGGTAATCTGGAAGCTTCCAAAGTTCTGGATTTATTTGCCGGAAGCGGCATATTAGGATTTGAGGCTGCCAGCCGCGGTGCCTGCGAGGTTACATTTATCGAAAATAATTTTCAACTACTTAAACTTTTGCGATTGAATAGCGCTAAGTTTGACCAAACTGACATTATTATAAAAAGAAGCGATGTCTTTTCCTTTTTACCAAAAGCCGGTAATTTTGACCTTGTTTTTGCTGATCCTCCCTATGGAAAGGTTGACTTAGAAAAATTGATTGATTTATGTCGGAGGCATATTAGAAAAAATGGAAAATTCCTTTTGGAATCTTCGATTCGTGATAAATTACCACCTGATTTTAATCGTGAAAAAGTATATGGGGATACTCGAATAACTTTTTGGGAGAGGATGAAATGAAAAGAGTAATTTATCCGGGGACTTTTGATCCGGTGACATTTGGTCATCTGGATATTGCTAAACGTGCATCGAAATTATTTGACGAGGTAATTTTTGTTGTAGCGGTTAATCCTGCCAAAAAGCCGCTTTTTACCACTAAAGAAAGGGTGGACTTAATCAAAGCAGCCGCAATCGACATACCTAACACTAAAGTGACTTCAACCAAAAACCTGATAGCAGATTTTGCGCACGAGGTATCGGCGATAGCATTAATTCGCGGGTTGCGACATGTGAGCGATTTCGAATATGAATTTCAAATGGCAATGATGAATTATCATTTAAATCCGGAAGTTTCAACCATCCTGTTGATCCCGGATGAAAAATATATTCACCTGAATTCAACTGTTATTAAAGATATTGTTAGATTGAACGGGGATGTGAGTGATTATGTGCCAGCTCTGGTACTTGATGCAATTAGACGAAAACAAAATTCCTGATTTGGTATATAGTCAATTAACAATCGAAAGGTCTTAACTGCTAATGCCTACTTATGATTATCGTTGCACTGTTTGCGGAAATCAGTTTGAGCATTTTCAATCCATGTTTGATGAACTATTAAATTCCTGCCCGCGCTGCAATTCGGTAGTTCGTAGAGTCATCAGTGGGGGAGCGGGATTAATTTTTAAAGGATCAGGATTTTATATCACTGATTATAAAAATAATAAGAATTCAAGTAATATAAAAAAGCCTGATAGCTCAACGAAGCAAAGTGCAAATAAAAAACCTACAGATTCCGGCGAGAAAACCTTAAAATCCGAATCCAAATAAATTACAACCCGCTGATGTAATTCAACATTTTCTAACATCTGCATAATGTCTAAATTTTTACAATCATGTTTATTGATTTTACTCGAATTGAATTAATCGCTGGTAATGGTGGTCCCGGAGCCGTCAGCTTCCGTCG
>DAOWAH010000430.1 GCA_030634675.1 Fidelibacterota bacterium | reverse complement strand
ATTCCGGATGAATCTTTTGCATGTGATCGAAGTCTTGATTCCAGTAAATTTCGCCAGGAATTTAATTATAACCCTCCGAGCTGGGAAGAAATGATAATTGAGCTATGTGAAGACATACGCTTTAACCAGAAGACTACGAAGGACGCAAAGCATTAGTTATCAATAAGATTAAGTAGCGAGTTTCGGATTACGAGGTTAAAGGAAATAAAAAATATTTATTTAAGGAAAATTTAAAAATGATTTTTAAAAACAAAATAATTCTGGTAACCGGTGGCACTGGTTCTATGGGAAAGACATTTGTTCGGCGGGTATTAACCGGTAAACTGGGAACGCCCAAAAAGGTAATTGTATTTTCCAGGGATGAAGCAAAACAGCATGACATGCGGATGTCTTACCTTAATAAAACTGCAGCAACAGATGAGGTAATTTACCGAAATTTCATGAGCATACTTGAGTTCCGAATTGGTGATGTGCGCAGTTATTCTGATGTCTGCTCAGCGATAAAAAGTGCTGATATCGTGGTAAATGCTGCAGCACTGAAACAGGTACCGGCCTGTGAGTATTTTCCCTACCAGGCTGTTTTAACGAATTGCATAGGTGCGTCGAATATTGTACGTGCAATCAGAGAAAACAGCTATCCGGTTGATACGGTTATTGCAATCAGCACAGACAAAGCGTGCAAGCCGATAAATGTAATGGGGATGACAAAATCGATCCAGGAACGAATTATTACCTCTGCGAATATTCTCAGCCCAAAAACCCGTTTTATTTGTGTACGTTACGGTAATGTTCTGGCTTCACGGGGTTCGGTTATCCCGCTGTTTCATGATCAGATCAGAAATGGCGGCCCTGTGACAGTTACTGTTCCGGAAATGACACGGTTTCTTTTAAGCCTGGATCAGGCGGTTGATACGGTATTCACCGCACTGCGTGAGGCAAAACGGGGCGAAACCTATGTTCCGAGGGCTCCCTCTGCCACTGTGATAAATATTGCAAAAGCTTTGATAAGCGATAGAAAAATAGATATAAAAATCACTGGAATCCGCCCTGGAGAAAAAATGCATGAAATAATGGTTTCAGAAGAAGAGGCCAATCATTGTGTTAAGCGCGGGGATTATTTTTCAATTTTACCTATGCTGCCTGAACTGCTTCATGATAGCGAACCGGAGCCTAATGCTCTTGACGGAGAATTCAGCTCAGCTGATACACTTCTTGACCTTAAAGGTACACTTGATTTGTTAGAAAAAAATAAGCTGATGGTTGAGGATGCGGAATCAAATAATGGGGAACTGCTACGATAGGTTTTTGACTACGGAGCACACCACCAAAAGGGATTATATAATGGCAATAAAGGTTATGACCATTGTTGGGACTCGGCCTGAAGTAATAAAACTTTGCCGGGTGATAAACGAGCTGGACCGGCATACTAATCATGTCCTGGTTCATACCGGCCAGAACTATGATTATGAGTTAAACGAAATATTTTTCAAGGAACTGGAAATACGAAAACCTGACCATTTTCTCAATGCCGCCGGAGAAACGGCTGCAGAGACAATTGGAAATGTTATTTCAAAATCAGACAAATTGATGGCTTCGGAAAATCCCGATGCTCTGCTTCTTCTTGGTGATACCAACAGCTGCCTGTCCGTTATTTCAGTAAAGCGACGGAAAATACCGATATTTCACATGGAAGCCGGCAACCGCTGTTTTGATCAAAGAGT
>DAOWAH010000063.1 GCA_030634675.1 Fidelibacterota bacterium | reverse complement strand
GGGAATACCGACTTTGAACGACTGGCTGAAGCTGGAATATGGTTTTGATTTAACGCCTCACTACACTCTGATCATGAGTTTTTTTTTGTTGTTCATTCCCATGCTGGTGGGGGTGGTGATTGGTTTTCTGCTGCTGGATGAGCGTGACGATCGTACTTTGACGGCATTGCGGGTCACACCCCTGAAACCAGCCGATTACCTATTGTACCGAATCACCGCACCCTGGGTGATTAGCGCTTTGATCACCTTGATCTGCTTTCCCATTGCTGGGCTGGTTATAGTTGATTTCCTGCCGCTGCTGTTATGCGCGCTGATGGCATCATTGGAAGCACCACTGTTCGCCCTATTGCTGGTGGCTTTTGCCCGTAATAAAGTGGTGGGATTGGCCATGTACAAGGGGTTCGGTATCTTTTTTTTGGCACCACTGGCGGTGTTTTTTGTTGATTCAGGCTGGGAAATTTTAGCATGGATTTTTCCAACCTATTGGCCGGTCCTGGCCTTTTGGCAACAACTGTCTGCGGAACCCGGCTGGCTGATTAGCCTGCTGACAGGCTTTGCGGTACACGGTATCTATTTGGCCATATTGATGAAAAGATTCCAGCGAATTCAATTGGATTAGCTGAGATTTTCAAAATTAAAACTTTGTAATTTGTTAAGTAATCAACTAGAGAGTAAGCCATGAAACCAATTCTTGTACTTGGAGGCACAGGCCATTACGGCCGACATATCGTTAGCAGTCTTCGAAAGCGCCAGGAAGCGGTGCGGGTGCTGACCCGCAACCCTGACAACGCTAAGAAACTATTCGATGATCAAGTGGAAATAATGGCCGGTGACATTACTGATCCGAATTCAACTAAAAAGGTTTTGGCCGGGGTTAACACATTAATTATTTCAGTATCGGCTTTCAGTTTCAAATTGATTCGCCGCCTGCGTGAGATTGAGTATGATTCGGTACTGCGAGTCCTGCAGGAAGCTCAGCAGGCTGGCGTTGAGCGGGTGATTTATATTTCGGTTTACGATATCCGAAAGGAAGTACTGGCGAAGGCCAACAAGCAATTTGCTTCCATTGCATTAATCAAACAAGCGATCGAGGATTACCTGGCCCAATCCACTTTTAATTACACGGTGCTGGGTGCGCCACCGGCCATGGACATGTTTTTTGCTTTCATCCGAGGTGATAAAATGATGGTACCCGGCGGTGGTCCGCCAGCGCTTCCTTCGGTATCTACCGCCGATGTGGGCGAAATTGCCGCCCAAGCCGCTCTGCGGGCTGATTTGAATGGTCAGCGCTTTCGACTGGCAGGACCGGAAGCTCTGTCGTTCCCTGATGCAGCACGACGGATTGGGCAAATAATCAACCGGGAAATCAAATTCCGTAAAATACCCGTTTTACCAATCAAGATTGCCTCGATCCTGGTCTGGCCTTTCACCCCATACCTGCGCTACCTGGCTGGTAGTATTACTTTGCTGAATCTATTCCCACCGGATCTGGCAGCCGCAGTGCCGGATGACCATGCTCGGCTGCTGCAAACTTTCGATTATTCACCGATCACTCTGGAGCAGGCTGCTGCGAACTGGGATTCGACGGAAACAACAAATAATCAAAGAGGATGAAATGAACAGATTATGGTACGGCAGGTTAGTCATTTTGGGACTTATATTGATTTTGATTAATGGATGTTTGCTGATGGATAAAGAAACACGGCTCAGGCGCAAAGCGAAACGAATTCACCGGCGGGTGTTGACCATCGATACCCATACCGACACACCATTGCAGTTAGTTAGATATAATAACGATCTGAGTGTCCGTGGAGATGCCCGCGCCCTAAAGGGTGGACAACTGGACTTCATCCGCATGCAGGAAGGCGGATTGGATGCTACATTCTTTGCTGTTTTTATGGGGCAGGGCAAACGCACACCCCAGGGTAATAATCGGGCTTACAGCAAGGCTTTGGCAATCTTCGATGCGATTTACAAAGCGGTAGGAAGACATCCGCAACTGGCTGAGGTTGCCCTGCGGTCAGACGATGCAGCCCGGTTGGAAAAAGCCGGGAAGCGGGCGATTTATATTGGTATCGAAAATGGCTATCCGATCGGCACCGATCTGTCCAAAGTAAAATCATTTTATGATCTGGGCGCCCGCTATATCACGCTCTGTCACACAAAAAACAATGACATTTGTGATTCTTCCACCGACACTACCGAGCACGACGGACTGAGTGATTTCGGCCATCAGGTAGTGCGGGAGATGAATCGCCTGGGCCTGATGGTGGACGTGTCCCATATAAGTGATAAAGCCTTCTATGATGTTTTAGAATTATCTTCGGTACCGGTGATTGCCTCCCATTCCTGCGCCCGCGCCAGGCGGGATAATCCCCGGAATATGGATGATGACATGCTGCGCGCCCTGGCGAAAAATGGAGGAGTGGTGCAGATGTGTCTTCTGAGTTATTATATAAAAGAAATTGAACAATCAGCCGCGCGCGATTCTGCCTATAAGACCTTCAAGGAAAAATGGGGTGAATATGATGAACGTACCGAGGGAAAAAAGGATTTAGCCCAGATCGCTTCTCATAAACTGGAGCAGGAGATCCCTGAAAAACTAGCCACGGTTTCTGATGCAGTGGACCATATCGATCACATGGTAAAAATAATGGGAATCGACCATGTTGGTATTGGGACCGATTTCGATGGCGGTGGTGGACTGGCCGATTGCTATGATGTGAGCCAGTTGGAAAACTTCACTTTGGAATTCGTTCGACGGGGCTACTCGGAAGAAGATATCGCTAAAATCTGGGGCGGTAACCTGTTGCGGGTCTTCCGGGTGGTGGAAACCGATGGCGAAAAATAGTGATCGGGTTTCGGGGATCGCGGATCAGACAGGATTTGAGCTGGAAATGAAACCAATCCAACTGGGAATCATCGGGACTGGCCTGGCCGCTCGCAAGTTGCACTGGCCGGCGTTGAAAAAGTTAGCGGCTAAGTTTAAGATAGCCATGGTATGTAATCATACCGAACAAAAGGCGCAGAGTTTTGCTCGGCTGGTGGGCGGCGTGCCCTATGTATTGGATTATCATGATTTACTGGATAATCCGCAGATCGAAGCGGTCAATATAATTTTACCAATTGAGTTGAATCATATTGTTACCCGTGCAGCACTGGCTGCCGGTAAGCATGTAATGGTCGAGAAACCACTGGCATATAATTTAAACGAAGCCCGGAAAATGCTGTCCTTCCCAGAAATTTATCCTGACCAGATCATGATGGTAGCGGAAAATTTTCGTTACAAGTCCTCACTGTTGAGGATCGCTGAGATAATCAACAAAGGGGAAATTGGGGTACTATATTCAGTATTATGGAATAATCTGTTTATGGTGGATGAAACCAATCCCTACACCAAAACACAATGGCGGATTGATCATAAATATCGTGGTGGTTTTATCACCGATGGTGGGGTTCATAATATTGCTGCAATACGAGACTTGTTTGGTGACATAACTTGGGGACAGTCGCTCACACACCGGATAAATCCTGCACTAGGTGAAATCGATACATTCAGTTTCCAATTCAAAACAATCCGGGCCGTGAATGGTGTGCTGAATATTTTCCTCAGTGCCGTTGGTCAATCCGAAAATAAGCTGATTATTTTGGGAACGACAGGTAGCCTGGTTTTAGAAGATAACAAGATTACCGTGCAGCGCAGCGGGCAAGCTGATCGAGCAGAAACAATCGAGGATGATGGTGGTTATGAGGGTGAGTTTGCCGATTTTCATGCAGCGATTCGCAATGGGGGTAAACCCATCAGTACCTTTGCGGAAGCCTATAAGGATCTGGAAACGATTCTATCGGCAATAGATGGATCGCTGTCGCCAATTTAATCAATCGGTTTAAAATTGAGTCTATTTTATGATCAGCAACTTGCTCGTTAACCGGTGGTCGGCTGTTTGCAGTTGGTAGAAATAGGCGCCACTTGATATTCCTGATGCATCCCAATGAATGGTATGCCGTCCAGCCGGCTGCATTTCACTCACCAGTGTAGCAACTGTCCGGCCCACCAGATCATAAACCGTTAGCCTTACCTGCGATTGCTCCGGAAGATCATATTTTATCGTCGTACCGGCGTTGAAAGGATTGGGGAAATTGGGGTGTAAGGCGATGGTCAGGGGTAATACACCATTCTGCTCATCGTCCGTATGTACGACAATCCCGCTTTTTAAAATCCAGTCCAGTGGATCAATCTCAAACGATTGAGTTCCCACAAATACCGAACCGGCTCCGCTGTTCATATCGACTAATACTGTGTCGGGACCAACGGCCACTTCTACCGGCATATAAAAAAGCTGGTTTGCAGGGGTCTCCCAGCGTAATCCCAGTTCACCATTATCCAGAGAGTAAACCAGGGTCGGTAAACCCGGTTGGTGCAGGTATAAATCAAAAAACCAGTCCAGTTCGGTGGCGCTGATATTTTCAGTTAGATCGATAAAAGCCTGTGAATCGACCAGCCGGCAGTGCGCGCCGGAAGTAATTTCTTCGCTGGCCGGTGTCAAATAAGCCATGCGTCGGAGAAGTATGAAAAAATCCGTATCGCCCAGCAGATAGCGCAAACTGTGCAGGATTAACGCCCCTTTGTGATAAACATCCATATTATAAATCTGATCGAAAGTCTGGGAATAATCGGGCGCTAACGGCAACCAGTTGTAGGTTGACCAGCGATTAGTGTAGCTGTGATATGAATCGCTGTCATTTAAATATTCGGCGCACAGGGCTTCGGCATAGGTGGCGAAACTTTCGTGAATCCAAATGTCTTTCCAATCCGCCGCGGTGATCATATTACCCCACCATTCATGAGCCGTCTCATGCACTAGAATATAGTCAAAGCCGTAGCTGTTCAGTTGAAAATCAGCCCCCCACGATATGGCAGCCTGGTGTTCCATTCCCAGATAGGCGGTCTGGACTACACCGTACTTATCGGCCTGGAAGGGATAAGGCCCGAAATAGGTTTCCATGAATGCCAGAGTCGCATTCAGTTGGGGGAACCAGGCCTGAGCTGTGGCATAATCCTCCGGGATTGACCAGAAATAAACCGGCACACTTTCACCGCTGATACTCGTGTAAGTGCCGGATAATTCCATAAAGGGAGCAATATTGAAAGTAACATTGTAATTATTAATCGGAGTGGAAACGAACCAGTGGAAGGTCCGGGTACCATTGCCGTTATCGACAACTTCACGTAAGCGACCGTTTGATATGCAGAGCAGTGACTCGGGCACGGTGAAATGGAGCGCCACCGAATCCGGCTCATCGGAGGGGTGATCCTTGCAGGGCCACCAGATATCGGCGCCTTCGCCTTCGCAGGATACGCCGTACCAGGGTTGAGCGGTGGGGGTAACCGACCAGTTGAACCCACCATCCCAAGGCGGTTTTGGGGCTACCCGTGGTTGACCGGAATAGGCTATTTTAACGGTCAGAGAATCACCGGGAATTAAAGTATCCGGAAGGGAAATCCACAGTTTGGAGCCTTGCCAGGCGTAAGTCAATTGTGTTGCCGGCCGAACAAATATGGAATCAACCGTTAATAATGGGTCCAGATCAAGCACCAATTGATCAATCGGGTTGATGATGTTGGCCGAAACTGTTAGTGTTCCGGAAATCGATCGGGCAGCCGGATCGATGGTGAGATCGAGCTCATAAAAAGTGACGTCGTAAGCCGCCTGCTCAGCCATCAGGGGACCGCCGGTATCGTAGACATCCACCTGACCGAAAATACAAATATTAAAAACCAATACGCCGGTTGTTAGAATCCTGATAGCTACAATAACGCCGGATATGCTCTTTGAATTCATGAAAAAATATATAGCCGGAAGTTGATTGATGCTACAATTGAAAATCTTGGTTGACAATGCAAGGTCTTTGGCGGTCAATTGAACAGACTGGTATATCCATTTATCGGACCGGAGCTGTAATTTCGTAGTCGATGATAAATTCAGACAGGACACTATCTCGTTTACAGCGCGTCCGTGATTTAGGAGTACGGATCGGTGAACTATCGCCAGGTCCCCGGAATGCTATTACCGATGTATCAGGTGTCAAGGTTGGCCAGGTTACCTTAATCGAGGGTAGCGATATTAGAACTGGTGTAACGGCAATTATCCCCCATCCCGGAAATCTGTACCAGGAGAAAGTCCCAGCAGCGATTGCCGTGGGTAACGGATTCGGTAAAATGGTCGGATACATGCAAGTAGAAGAATTTGGTGAGCTGGAAACACCACTCATTCTTACCAATACCCTCAGCGTTCCGGTTGCCGCCGCCGCTTTGATTGAATACACCCTGCAGCAACCGGGCAATGAGGACGTAATTTCTGTTAATCCGGTGGTGGGTGAAACCAATGATGGAGTATTGAATAATATCCGCGCCTGCTTCATTCAAAAAAGCCATGTTCTAAAAGCGTTGGGAAAGTCAAAATCAGGACCCGTGGATGAAGGCACTATTGGCGCAGGTACGGGTACGGTCTGCCTAGGCTTCAAAGGTGGAATTGGAACGGCCTCGCGGACGGTTGAGATCGAAACATTGGGTTATACCTTGGGAGTTTTAGTTCAGACAAATTTCGGCGGCAACCTGGAAATTTCCGGTGTACCGGTGGGACAGGAACTGGCTAAGGTTTCCGCGGAAAACGGGTCGGCGAAAAATGAATCCGGTTCGTGCATGATTGTACTGGCTACCGATGCACCTCTGGATGCCCGGCAATTAACGCGCCTGGCCCGGCGAGCTTTTATCGGATTGGGGCGCACTGGCGGGATTATGGCAAATGGCAGTGGGGATTATGCGATTGCCTTTTCCACTGCACCAGCAGTGCGAATAACGAGTCAACCGACACAATCACTACACCAGATAAATCTTTTATATGATAAATTTCTAACACCTTTCTTTCAAGCGGTAATTAAGTCCACTGAGGAAGCAATTCTTAATTCATTATTTGCCGCTATAACGGTTACCGGTTATACCGGCCATAAGGCTACAGCCCTGCCGGTTGAGGATGTAGTGGAAGTATTAAAGCGTTTTAATCGACTAGAATAAAAAATACGCAGATTGCATCACAACCAGGGAAACATCAACCATCTCAATGGTCCGCACCACCGTGGTTGGTCTGATTTTAGAGCGGGGTTATCAAACGGGACTGGTACCGCCGGAATTTATTGGTGAGCAAGCAGCGGATTATAAATTTGTGCTGGATTATCTGGAACAGCGCGGAGTGGTGTACAGAAAAAAGGTTAAACCAATGATGATTTACTCCTGATTATTTGTTAGACTTAATTCATCTCATCAACATATTATCAGGAGGTTGGGATGAAATTGATTCGATTGGTATTTCCTTTTGTCATTGGGCTGGGATTGCTTTATTCCCAGACCCGTCCTGTTTCCACCTATTCGATCGTAGCCCTGGATGAAGAAACCGGACAACTGGGAGTAGCGGTACAGAGTCACTGGTTTTCGGTAGGTTCGTTAGTTCCCTGGGCCAAGGCCGGGGTAGGAGCGGTGGCGACCCAATCTTTTGTTAAAGTGGATTATGGTCCCCAAGGCCTGGCTTTGATGGAAGAAGGCACTTCAGCCGAGGACGCCCTGATCCAATTATTAAATGAGGATGAAAACGCGGAAGTTCGCCAAGTGGCGATGATCGATATCAATGGCAAAGTGGCGGCTCATACTGGTGAAAATTGTATCTGGGCTGCCGGACACCAGACCGGTAAAAATTATTCGGTGCAGGCTAACCTGATGGAGAATGAAACCGTCTGGCCGGCCATGG
>DAOWAH010000119.1 GCA_030634675.1 Fidelibacterota bacterium | reverse complement strand
TACCGGTGGCGAAGCATTGGTCATATTTGGTGGGATTGATCTGGACCTTTGTGGTTCGTCTCCGGCCGATTCCGGCTGCAAAATAAATTTGACTGCAATCTTCGGCGGAATCGATGTCATAGTACCATCAGACTGGCAGGTTGTTACCAGCGGCATACCGCTGTTTGGAGCCATTACCAACAAATCCGGTAGTGGCGCAAAGCCGGACAAAAAGACCGTTTATTTACACGGCACGGTTCTGTTTGGGGGCATTGAAATAAAGAATTAACCGATTTCCTACCTGGTATAGAAAAGAGCCGATCTGATTCCCCTGACCGGCTCTTTTCTATATAATTAAACTGAATTGATCCTAGAAGAACAGGTATGTGGCAAACAAACCGCGTATATTTGTCACCCGCTCATCATCGGTAACTTCTTTTGGTGTCAATTTATCATCATAACTTCCGGCGTACAGAGCGCTGGTAACCTCCAATTCGAAGGCAAACCGCAGTTTGCCGGCATTATAAATTACCCGGGGACTGATCCGCCAGAGCCCGGTTATATTGGGGCTGCGTGCTGCGAATTCTTCCACAACGTCAATTCCTTTATCCTCGCCTATTCCAAGATTGGTGGAGTAGCCCCCAAACAACCCTACAGTAACGGCAGATCCGATTGTAGTGATATCGAACCAGGCACTCAAATTGCCCAGCGGCTTATATTCAACGACCTGCGTCAGGGTGTCAATCAGCGCGGTATAACCACCCAACATCAACTGGTCGGTCATATCGCCACCATAAATCACTTTTCCTCTGACAGCCAGTTTGGGACAGATCATCTTTCCATAAGCCGTGAGTACGGTTGATGTAAATACATCTACGCTATCGGCTGGGCGAATCGAGCGCAGATGGCCCCCAACACCAATCAATTTCTTGGCGCCGCCCAGTTCTGCAAACAAATGCAGGCCCGGTACACCTGCCATTTGCTGCTGGATACGGCCACCACTTTCCTGGAAAGCATCACGCTGCATCGTGGCGGCGCCCATCAACGATAGACCGTCACCGATTTTGGCAGTGTAGCGTATCTGGGGGTTACGAGCAAACGGCTGGAAAGGAATTCCGGTATTGAAACTGACCACTTGCGGATAAACCGCCGGAGTAAATAAGGGTGACCAATACTGACCGATTTGAAGCTGGCGCGAGCCCCAGTCCAATTTAACGATCGCGTGGCGCAAACGAAGTTCATCTTCATTGCCACCCGAAGCACCGAAAAAATCAGCTTCCAGCAAGCCACTTACTTTAGCGCCCAGCGCTTCCGGGGCATTTATTTTTATTCGCACTCGTGATTGGAAATTCACCATATTAATATTATTTACATCATTGACATCATCACCCTGAGCATTTTTACTAACCTCCTTTGGGTAAAGTAAAAAATGTCCTTCGCGAGCGGATACAACTTGCCGGGTATCGTAAAATCCATCAAATTTGATAAATCCACTAATCTTGGAATTGACGTCGCTGTCACCAGCCGACAAAAAGCCGGTTAGACCTAAACAAAAAGCCAGGGCGGTAAATACCAACTTATGTTTACTCATTGTTTGTCCTATGAATTAATAATCAAATCCGGTTATTATAGAGTATCTATTTCTAAGTACTCTATCGATTATATTAGTCGTAAAATAGAGTGGTGAATATTAGACTGTTCATCAAACTAAAAACAAGACAAGGCGTCCTGATTTAGCTGCTCTTGGTTGCTTCCAGTTAATTACATCCAAAAATTATTAATGCAAATCCCAATAATTATTGTCTTGCCACTGGGACTGCTGGCCGTCAGCACGGCCAGCATTTTTGTGCGGATGGTTCCCGATCTGCCGGCGGTCACCATCGCCTTTTGGCGCATGGCGATCGCCAGTGCCATTTTATGGGGTATCACTGGGTATAAACAACAAACTGGATTATCGCCAGTCAATCGAAACCGGGTTATTGTGGCTGGTATTTTTCTGGGGTTGCACTTCGCCTGTTTTTTCGGAGCGCTTAAACATACTTCTATTGCCAACGCGACTATTCTGTCTACCATGGCCCCGGTATTTACGGCCATTATCGAACGATTTGCCTTGGGCCGGATTTGGAGTAAAACAATCCTGTGTGGTCTGATCGCTGCTATTGGCGGTGCGGTAATAATCCAAGGAGGACACCTCAATCTCGGGCACGCCAGTACTACAGGTAATTTACTTGGTTTGGCCGCTTCGGTTTTTATTGCCGGAGTTCTGCTGCTGACCGAACAAATCCGCAAAGATACAGCCGCCCTGGTATTCAGCCGAAGTCTTTATCTGGTTGGAGCTCTTACCATGCTGCTTATGATCGGTTTTACTGGTCAGTCGTTATTACCCGCCGCTAAGGGTGATTTTCTTTGGTTGGTCCTGTTGGGGGTTATTCCCACTGTTTTCGGACATACCAGCTTTTATTATGCAGTGAAGTTTGTGTCACCCACGGTGGTGGCTGCCGTACCCCTGGGGGAGCCGATCGTTGCCTCGACCTTAGGCTGGTATCTGCTGCAGGAAAACGTACCCGGCTTAACTATAGTGGGCGGTGCGTTAACACTGGCCGGCCTGTTTTTAATTATATATCAATCACGGAGAGTATAGTTTAACTGATTTTTCCCAACAAGCGATTATTTTCCACCTGATATTTAAGCACTCGCTCTTCGTTTATTACAATACCCCGCTGTTCAACTGGCAGTAAAGCGCCAATCCGACACATGATTTCCAATCCAACAATTTTCAGGGCTTTCTGTTTATCTTTCCGATCTCTGGCAGAGAATTTAAACGGCCCAAATGGACGACCTATATTAACGGTAACCGTTTGACGTACACCACGAAAAAGGTTAGTCCACAGATTGGCTGTTCCATGAATACCGACCGGCAGGATAGGAACATTAGTGGCCACCGACAGATAGGCCGCTCCGTCTTTGGCGGTACGCAATTCATCGGACAGGGAGGTCGCTTCCGGAAAAACACCCAGAATTTCACCCTTTCTCAAAACTTTCAAGGATTGCTTAATAGTCGATGGTGCCAATTTTGAACGGTTAGTGGGAATGAAACCATATAGCCAGGGCGCCCAAGACATGTCGGCACCCAATTCCAGGTCGCTGGCCATTAAAAAATTAATCGGGCGCCTGATACTCGCAATAACAAAGACCGGATCAAGCACACTGAAATGATTACTGACAATTATAAAAGGACCTGACTTGGGAATAAATTGCCGTCCGGTCACTTTGGTTCTGGTTACCAAACTACCAAGAAACATTGCCAGGTATCCGGCTATATAGCGAATTGTTTTCGGCCTGGGTTGATAACGGTTTATATCCATCGTTGCTTAGTGATTTGCCTCCTTAATCACTGATAGAATGATTTAAAATTGATAGTTAATCCGGCTGAAAAGTTACACATAATCATTCCAAGTCAGTTGGAGTAAAATCCGCTTGGTAATATTTGATAAAAACAGCAAGTTCCGTGTGTCATGAAGGCGTCTGACAGTAAACAAACGACCATCGATCAATTTCGTCATCACGTATCAAGTGGGAAAACAGAATTCTTTTTAAAATATGGCATGGATTTCGTTATGGGTAAACGGGAAGGGTCTTATCTGTACGACGTTGATGGTGAGAAGCGGCTGTTCAACCTGCACTGCAACGGGGGGGTGTTCAATCTCGGGCACCGCAACGAGGAGCTGATTGATCTTTTAATATCTGCGATCGCAGAACTCGATATCGGCAATCATCATTTAATGAGCCGCGAGCGGGCTGAGTTGGCTGCGATGCTGGCCGATTTAATGCCTGGCGATCTTAACTATACCGTATTTGGTGTCGGGGGTGGCGAGGCGGTTGATCTGGCCATCAAGGTTGCTCGGGGATACACCCAACGCGCCGACATCATTTCCGCCACCGGTGGCTATCATGGGCATACCGGGCTGGCGCTGGCGGCCGGCGATGCAAAATACCGCCAGCCCTTCGGTCCCCCGGTGCCGGGATTCCGCCAGGTGTCGTTTAATGATCTGGCCGCTTTGGAAACGGCACTGGATGACCAAACAGCCGCCGTCATTCTGGAAACTGTCCCCGCCACGCTTGGTATGGTAATTCCCGATCCGGAATATCTGCCCTCAGTAAGTGAAATCTGTCATCGCAACGGAACCTTGTTGATTATCGATGAGGTTCAGACCGGCCTGGGTCGCACAGGCAAATTGTGGGGCTTTGAACATTTCGAAATCATACCGGATATCGTTGTGCTTGGCAAGGGACTGTCTGGGGGTATTTATCCAATCAGCGCCACCATTATCCGTGAGCCTTTAGAGTCTGTATTTCATCCGGATCCCTTTATTCATATTTCTACCTTCGGCGGTGCGGAGGTTGGTTGCCGGGTAGCAAAAAGAGTTTTGGAAATCTCAGCTTCGGCCGATTTCTTAAGCCAGGTAAATCGCTTAGCCAATCAATTTCGTCACGGATTGGAAATGCTGCATCCAAAACACCATAAATTTTATAGGAATCTGCGGCAATTGGGTCTGATGATGGGCTTGAAGTTGACTGACGAAGTTTGTGGACCGGTAATGACCAAGGCCGCCTACGACCATGACCTTTTACTAATATATTCCGGCAACGATACCTCCGTATGCCAATTTCTACCACCATTGAATATTAGTATCCGTCAAGCCGATCTGGTTATGACTCAATTGGATGGTGCTTTCACTACGGCCCGCCGATTGAAGCAGTTGGTCGACGGGAAAAATAAAATGCAAAAACTCTGGAATAAGCTAACCGGAAAAACAACCAAAGGAAAGCACTGATCAATGCCAAAACGTGATAAGAATTTTATGGAACGGTTTGAACGCGGTCTGAATACAGGTAATCTAGAAAAATCTAAAATTACTGCGAAGGTTCTAGGCTACGGCGAGATATCAACTACTTTCCGGATTGGCAATGACCTTCAGTGGGCCTATAAGCGCATGCCTTTATTCACTACCCTCGACGGAACCCGGGAATACGCCGATATTTATCAGCAGTATTGTCGGCACTTAACTTCTGCGGGCATTAACATACCGGAAGACGAGCTTCAAATCGTTGCCCAACCCGGACATCCGGTGGTACTTTATATTGTACAACACCAGTTTCCAGCGGAATGGTTTGCTCACCATCTCATCCATCAGATATCAGACGAACAAGTGGCGATTCTGTTTAATCGAATTGTGCCACATGCTTTGCAGGTATGGGCTTTCAACCGTAATATGTCTCCTGCCACTGAAATTGCTTTAGATGCACAATTATCAAACTGGGTCTTTGAGGATGGTGCTGTTGAAAATGGTAAAATCTTTTATGTTGATACTTCTACGCCCCTGTTCCGGTTAGATGGCGTTGAGCAGATGAATCCGGAATTGATCCTGCAGAGCGCACCTTCGTTCTTGCGCTGGATCATCCGTCAGTTTTTTCTTAAGGATGTCATGGAACGTTACTATGATCAACATCAGGTATTGATCGATTTGGCAGCTAATTTATACAAAGAACAACGGCCCGACCTAATCGCTGTAGCTGTAGAAGCAATTAATATTCATATGAATTCCGAAATTGCGCCGATTACCGAAAAAGATATTGATAAATACTATCGGGAAGATAAACTGATCTGGATATTATTTCTGAACTTCCGCCGTATTGACCGCTGGATTAAGACATCTATTTTCCATAAGCGATATGAATTCATTCTGCCAGGTAAAATAAAGCGCTGATATGTGTGATACGTTCGTTGCCCTGCCAGCCGCGACCGCCAGTGGTAAAATAATCTTTGGTAAAAACAGCGACCG
>DAOWAH010000216.1 GCA_030634675.1 Fidelibacterota bacterium | reverse complement strand
GCTGTAGTAGGATCGGCGGGAATGGTTCCGACCATTGCGGCGCTTAAGGCTGGAATCGACGTTGCCTTGAGCAACAAGGAAAGTCTGGTGATGGCCGGCGCAATAATTAAGCGGCTGCGCCTTGAATCAGGCAGCCGTATTTTTCCGGTAGATAGTGAACATTCGGCCATCTGGCAATGTCTTGCTGGTGAAGACATGGCAGATGTCAAGCGTTTGATCCTGACTGGCAGCGGCGGTCCTTTCCGCAACCGCGCTGAGAACACCTTCCAAGATATAACGGTTACCGAGGCCCTGAACCACCCCAACTGGAAAATGGGTCCTAAAATTACTATCGACTCGGCAACGATGATGAATAAGGGATTGGAAGTTATCGAGGCTTATTGGCTGTTCGAGCTGGATGAGTCAAAAATAGATATTGTGATCCATCCGCAATCGATTATCCATTCCCTGGTTGAATTCAATGATGGTTCGGTTAAAGCGCAACTCGGTTTACCCGATATGAAAATCCCAATTCAGTATGCCCTCACTTATCCCCGGCATAGTTCCTCGCAATGGGAGAAACTGGATTTGGTACGGTTAAAACAACTAACTTTTGAAGCACCGGATTTTGATAAATTTCCCTGTTTGAGACTGGCATTTGCAGTTTTACAGCAGGGTGGCAGCGCCCCAGCCGTGCTGAATGTGGCCAATGAACAAGCAGTGTACCGCTTTTTAAAACGGGAAATTAGATTTACCGCTATTCCGCACCTGATCGAAGAGGCGGTTGAGCAGCATCAATTGATTGATCAACCTGATATTGACGATATCTGCGAACTGGAAAAATGGACCACGGATTTTGTTGTAAACTGGAAAGGCTAACTGAAACTAATTATTTCAGCTGGCATAGAAGATAATAATTATTTTGCAACCAGCTTCAAATAAAATAGAATTGTAATGGTTTAAATATGACCACATTTTTGGCTTTTGTTATTGTTATTACCGTACTCGTTTTTTTTCACGAAATGGGGCACTATCTGGCAGCCCGTTCGGTTGGCGTACGGGTAGAACGTTTTTCAGTCCTCCTACCACCACGCCTGATTTCTTTTACTTCCGTTCCCGATGGTTGGGAATTTCGTCTGTTTTTCTATGGCAGGAATGAACTTAGTAAACTGATCTGGAAACCGGTCTATACCCGCTTTATCAGTAGACCGGGTCGTAAAGGCAGCCTGACCGAATATACCCTGGCTTCGATTCCATTTGGCGGTTATGTTAAATTGTCAGGCATGATCGATGAAAGCTTGGACACGACCGTTAAACACGCGCCCTATGAATTACTCTCCAAACCAAGGTGGGCTCAAGCCTGGGTAATGAGCGCCGGGGTAATCATGAATATCGTGTTAGCATTTATTTTATTTACCTGGATTGTCGGGATCACGGGGATTCCTGAAGTCAGTGATGAGCCGATCGTATCTGGTGTACTGGAAGGTATGCCGGCTGAAGAACTCGGCTTGCAGCCTGGTGACCGTATCGTTGCCATCGATGGCATTGAAGTAACAAGCTGGAATGAAATGACCCGCATGATTCGGCCCATACCTGGTAAACGGATCAGTTTGCGCTGGGAGCGCAGCGGTGTTATTCATGAAGAAAATGTCACAATCGGGATCGATCCTTCGCCCCTGCGTACCGATTCGACCGGGATGCTGGGTATTGCGCCCGAATGGGAATATAGCCCGGTTAATTTTATAGGTGCCCTGCGGGCTGGCGCCATCTCAACCGTTAATGGATTTGGGCTGATCTATTTGTCACTTAAAATGATTGCCGATGGAAGGGCCTCGGTCAAAGATATCGGCGGTCCGATTGCGATTGCGCAATTTGCCGGCGATGCGGCTGAAATGGGCTGGATTTACTTAGTACAATTCATGGCTCTGATCAGTGTGAATCTGGCTTTTATTAATATCCTGCCGGTTCCCGGCTTGGATGGCGGGCATATTCTGGTGATAATCATTGAAGCCCTGCGTCGCAAGCCGCTGACCATTAAGACCCGGATGGTAATTCAACAGATCGGAATGGCTATCTTAATGGTCTTGATTTTAACAATCATGTACAATGATATCTTGAAATTGATATTTACTAATTAAACGCTGACTGTGGGAATGGTCTAACTGACGGGAATCTGGGATTTCTGCCGTATTCGCTTAATTATATCTCCGATACCGAAGGGTGAGTAGTAAATGTAAAATGATATTACCGCTACAAATTCCAGGGTAATGATATACCAGGGCCAAGGGCCCATGAAGTCCATCAGGGAGCCATTGACCGGTTTATGACAGATAAAGAGATAATTACCACCGGTTAGCCAATTAAAGCCCGCAATGAACACCATATAAATATTGGTGACTGCGAAAACTTTCCAGATTGAGCGCTGAGTCGGCCGGTAGCCGGCCACGAAAGTCATATGCAGGCTAGCCATAACAATTAATCCATGGGATATAAAGAATTGGAAAAAACGAAAATGGGGGAAACTGTAAATTCCGATATCCGGAGTAAGCAAGGCCTGAATTGCTCCGCCAAGCCCCCAGAAATAATTAAGTTCATATAATTTATAACTGTTATTAATCAGCATCACTGCTGATAACACTATGGCAAGGCCGCACAGGTGGAGTGGCAGGGAGGTAGCCACCGACCAGGTTCCATTGAAAAGGTGCCATACATTCAGGGATAATTCCTGGGCAATTAGCAGAAATGCCAGGGTATAACGGGTATATTTATCTATAGTTGTTTTTTGGAATTGTGCGCGAAATAAGTATAACAGCAGGTAAATGGAAAACAGGGTTATTAATGCTGTCAAATGTGACGTTGAGAAAAAAACAAAATGCCCCCCGGCATAATCTGAGCCGAAATATTTACCCACGCTAAAAATCTCCATTGCGCTTATTTTGATAGCATACGTGTCCTAGGAAGATAAACCGGATTTGGGCCGAGATGCTATTATCGATTAAGGTGAAAGTGAGGTTGCCTGTTTTAGCTTCAAAACCAGCGAACCATACTTCAATTTGATATGTATTTGTACCGGTAGGCGGCGCTTATCATCGCTGAGCCAAACTTCAATATCACCCTGGTTTTTAAATAGCGCCCGCTGTTTGCGGAATGGTTTAACTACTATGCAGGAGAAAGTACCGGCTGGTACCCGGAGCTTTTGTTTACCAATCACTTTGAGTTGAAAAACGGTTTGTTTATTGTTATCGAATGTGACCAGTTTTAAGGTGTTACCGATTTTGAGTGGCTGGGAGCGGAGATAATAGAATAGTGAATAGGGATCCCGCACCGGCTTGGAAATAGGTATCGTATCTTTGCCTGTAACGGCGATAGAATCCTGATAATTGATATAGGTGGATGATTTACGGTGATAAGGGCCTTCATTAATATTTTTATCCACTCGATAGGTGTACATTTGCTGATCATCGAACCAGATATCGATATTGTCGCGAATTTTGAAAAGACGATCAGCCACATTTCCAGTGCGAGCCTGGTAGCGGATGTGGTAAGTGGAAACGCTGTCAATTTGTTCGCGCCCTACCACCGCAAGTAGAGCCTCACCCACGGGTAGTATATTGAACCGGGCAGTGTATTCCAGCTTTTCACCAACGTGAAAAGGTAATTGCTGTCCATAAGTTAGCGTGAGACAGAAGGTTGAAATTATTGCGAATCGTATCACTGACGGTCGTTCACTAATTCAATTTTGCCCATCCACCAGCGATAGATTGTTGAACCACCCGATGTTGGTAAGGGTCCGGCATCAATCAGCAGATCAATGTCGGAACTGAATATTTCCATTATTTCAGCGGGATCATTCAATGGT
>DAOWAH010000296.1 GCA_030634675.1 Fidelibacterota bacterium | reverse complement strand
CTCCAGTCCCAATTCCCGGTAGGTCAGACCCACTTCCACCGTTTCACCGGCAATAGTCTCGACCGTTTTTCGTCCCAGGGCTAGCAGATCGCGGATATAGCGGTCCTGAGCGGAATTACCAGTTGGAACGGGTACATTTCCCGGAAAACAACTCACCTGATGCCGCCCCGGGGATAACTGTACGATCTCACTTAGGGGGGAGCGGCCCACGAACTGACCATCGACATACAGCGGGATATCAGCCGTGTCGCATAGAATTTTCAATCCCGCTGGTCGTTGATCAAGTTGCCAATCCAATTCCTGCGCCGACAGTGGTGTAATCAACAGCAGGCAAAAAATCAAAACACAGCTATGAATTGATTTCATCATTCCGATGTATAGGCTATTGACAGTTCCTTTAATTCTTGCTGCAATTGGGCAACTTCCAGAATTAACTCGGTTGTATCCTTGCCGGCAGCCTCCAAATCACGTATTTTAATCCGCAACTGTTTAATTTTTTCACTGATTGGGTACCGGCGGATAGTGATCAGACATTCACGAAGCAAAATCTCCGAATCGACATCAGCATTGACCAACTCCGAAAACAGTATTTTAGTGACTGCCTCGCGTTCCTGCTTGGCAGTAAACTGATCGATAACCGCACCCAGGGATATTTCATCTTTACTTTCGAGCAGACTTTGGGCTAATTGCTTGAGTAGCGGTTCCGTGAAAATATTCAAATCAAGATGGGCCTGTGCAAACTCCAGGGCTTCCGGTTGACGCCCGGCCAGGGCACGAATAATCTCAACCTGCGCCCGCTCTAACTTACTGGTAAACTCCAAAGGCTCCTGGCCATTGGCGATCTCCCTTTCTGGTCCGCGCCGCCGATAACGCAGTTGCTTCTGCAACACCCGCAGCAGATCATGCTCATCAATCTGCATCCGTTGACCAATTGTACGGAGAATTTCGTTACGTAAAATTCCATCTTCTATACTACCAACTTCCTTCAACAAATCACTCACAAAGCGGGAGCGTTCGACGCCACTCAGACTCAGGGCATTTTTTACATCCAGATGAAAATCGACCAATCCCACTGCCTTATCCATGGCTGCCTTAAACACATCTGCACCCTCATTGCGCACCCAATCATCGGGATCCAGGCCTGGTGGAACCACAACAACCCGTGGTTCGATTGCGTTTCGAAGCAGCGTATACCCGGAACGCAGGGTGGCTCCGATCCCCGCTTCATCGCCATCATAGGCTAATAACACTCGTGCTGCTATTTTCCTGATCTGCGCCGCATGTCGTTCGGTCAGGGCTGTTCCGGATACGGCCACCAGATTGGTGATACCGGCCTGGTAAAGGGTGAGAAAATCCATATAGCCCTCAACCAGTAATACAACTTCCGCGGACCGGATCGCAGCCCTGGTTTTATGCAATCCGAATAGCACATCACTTTTATGATAGAGCGGTGTCTCGGGAGAATTGAGGTATTTGGCTGGATCAGTGCTATCAAAAATGCGTCCGCCAAAGGCGATAACTTTACCGGCTGAATCGCTAATCGGGAACATGATCCGGGAATGAAAACGATCAAACCGGCCCTTATCGGAACGGGTGAACAAACCAGATTTATCCAGTACCTCGGACGAATAGTTCTTCGGTTGCGCTTCGCCCAGTAGGTATTCCCAGTTCTCAGGAGCAAACCCCACTTGGAATTCTTTTAGCACCTTTTCGGATAATCCCCGTTCATACAAGTAATCCAAAGCGGCTTTACCAGGCTTAGAAAACAGGGTTCGGGAATATAGATCGGCAGCTAACCGGTGCAGTTCGAATAGTTGGGAGAAAAACTCCCGCGAGGAGCCGTCTTGCTCCAGTTCCACCTCGATACCATAGCGGGCACCCAGTTTTTGAACCGCCTCCACGAAACTGATTTTTTCATATTCCATCAGGAAATTGATCGTAGAGCCACCGGCGCCGCAACCGAAACAATGATAGATGTTCTTTTCCGGAGCGACACTGAAAGAGGCGGTTTTTTCATGGTGGAAAGGACAGAGACCAAAATAATTTCGGCCCCGTTTTTTCAGGTCAACATACTGTGCAACTACCTCCAAAATGTCGGCAGTATCATTGATACGTTCAATAATATCCCTGGGAATCCGGCCCATTTATTCAACCTGTTTGCTGGTATCGATGAATGTGTCTTCCTGGCTAGTAGTATCCTTTTCGACCCAGTGCTGGAAAATTTGTTCACCCTGGTTCAGGTTATCTTCTAGGTGGAACAAACGAACGATAAGCCGACCACCGTAATCCAGTTTAGGGAACAGCTGCGACTGGCTGCGTACTGTCTGAGCCCAGGCTCTGGTGGGGAACATTCCCGCAATCCAGACTATTAGTATCAGGATAAAAATGCCCTTACAGAAACCAAATATAAAGCCCGTCAAACGGTCGGCCCAACGCGTGTTGCGGGACATCAGCATGATTTGAATCATACTGGTAACCAAACGTAACAGTACCAGGACTACTATAAACAGAATAAAAAAACTCAGAACCAGCACTACCTGGTCATCCCATTCACTGCGCGCCATGATTAATTGACCCACCGGCCAATAGAACCGGATACCAACCAAAGCAGCAACGACTAACCCCAGCAACCGTCCCAGCTCTTCAACAAAGCCCCGTTGATAACCGATCACAGCCAGGATCAGAACAACGAAAACAGCCAGTCCATCAAGAAATAAAATCATATCATTGATCAGTAAGTGGTAATCGGTTACGAGGCCGGTTGGGTAGGAGAAACAGCATTACTCAGATTCTTCTGCTGTTCTTAGAAGGTTTAATCGGTGTTCGCTCGACCATCAATCTAGCGCTGATTTAACT
>DAOWAH010000304.1 GCA_030634675.1 Fidelibacterota bacterium | reverse complement strand
GATGTGCCAATAATATCCTTTACGACATTCTGCCAGTAATCCGGTTCGGTTAACAGGGCATCCCGCAGATTGGCAGCCAGGGCTTTTTCATCCCCGCTTTCGGATTTATCCGGAGCGAGTTCGCCCTGTTCAGCCAGCTCCTGTTCCAGTTCTGCTCCCCGGTGAATCATCATGGTAGCATCGCCGCCATCGTCAACGATTAATTGCGGTCCCTTATTACCCGGAAATGTCAGCGCCTGGCGGGTACACCACCAGTACTCATCCAATGTTTCAGCTTTCCAGGCAAAGACCGGTATGCCCCGGGCGGCAATAGCCGCGGCGGCATGATCCTGGGTGGAAAAGATATTACAACTGGCCCAGCGAATATCGGCACCCAGATCATGCAGAGTTTCGATGAGAACGGCTGTCTCTACAGTCATGTGCAGGGAACCCATGACTCGTAAACCTTTCAGAGGTTGATCGGCACTGTACTTACGTCGTGTGGCCATCAGGCCTGGCATTTCTTTTTCGGCCATCGAAATGGCTTTTCGACCGGCATCCGCCAGACTGACATCTTTTACTTTATAGGGTAAATCTGTATCCGATTTCAGTGGATTTTCCATTATACTCATTTTTTAATTCCTTATTACAGGTAGGTCTTCAAACGATCTACCAAGTCTGTTTTCTCCCAGGAGAAATTATCACCATTTCGGCCAAAGTGACCATAGGCAGCTGTTTCACGATAACGAGGCTGTTTCAATTGCAGGTGCTCAATAATTTGACGCGGCTTCAAGGGAAAGACTTCCTGTACAATTTCGGTAATCCGCTCATCGTTCAACTTTCCCGATCCAAATGTCCGCACGCTGAGAGATGTCGGTTCAGCCACACCAATACTATATGATAATTGAACTTCGCAGCGGTCAGCCAATCCGGCAGCTACAATATTTTTAGCGATATAGCGTGCCATGTAGGTCCCGGACCGATCCACTTTGGAAGGATCTTTACCACTGAAAGCGCCACCGCCATGGGGAGCATACCCACCATAGGTATCAACGATTATCTTCCGACCGGTCAAACCAGTATCCGCATCCGGTCCGCCTTTTACAAATCGACCGGTTCCATTAACAATAAATTTATCTTCGTAAGGTAATCCCGTTTTATCTAAAACCGGTTTGATTATATGATTAATTACTTCCCGTGAAATGAAGGCATGCTCCTTTTCTTCACTGCTGAAACGATCCATCAAATCATCATGCTGGGTTGCAATGACTACTTTTTCAATCCGGATTGGTTTTTCACCATCATATTCCACTGTTACCTGCGATTTCCCGTCCGGGCGCAGCCAATCCAGGGTTCTGTTTTTCCTTAATTCAGCTAAACGTGCAGTCAGTTGTTGAGCTAACTGGATTGGTAAAGGCATCAGTTCCGGTGTTTCCCGGCAGGCATAGCCAAACATCAGTCCCTGGTCACCGGCACCTTGTTCATGGTCTTTATCCCGTTCAACGCCTCGGGCAATATCAGCACTTTGCTGATGCAACAATGATAGTACGCGTACTTCATCTCTATCCATGCCATAGGCCTGATCGATATAACCAATTTCTTCCAATGTACGCTTTACAATCGCCTCTACCTCTGCGAAACCGTTGGTGCTCACCTCGCCGGATACGACGACCATTCCTTTGGTCGCCAGTGTTTCACAAGCCACATGGGAATCGGGATCCTGGCGCAGTAAATCGTCTAAGATAGCATCCGAAATGGCATCGCATACTTTATCGGGATGTCCTTCAGTAACAGATTCGGATGTAAATAAAAATCGACTCATATTAACTCCTCTATTCTATTTTTGATAATTATTAATTTTGCTTATAGTTATCAATTCAAACGATCAATAATTCTGGTTATTACACTGGCATCATTCATAATGTAAAAATGCAGATTTTTAATACCACGGTTCAATAATTCAGCACATTGCTGATAAGCCCATTCAAAGCCAATCTCTTTTATATGGCTTGGGTTTTCCCGAATTTCATCTACCAGTTCATCAGGCAAATCGACATGAAAATTGCGGGGAATATTCTTTAATTGAGACAGTTGATTCAAAACTTTGATACCTGGTATTAGCGGTACTTCAATTCCGGCAGCCCGACATCGGTCGACAAAATCAAAATATACCGTGTTATTAAAAAACATCTGGGTAACCACGTACTCAGCACCGACATCAACTTTCGTTTTTAAATGCTCTACATCGGTTTTAAGGTTCGGTGCTTCAAAATGTTTCTCGGGATAACCGCCCACACCAATACAGAAATTACTCGGCTCAGCGTTCAATAATTCCTCCAAATATTGTCCCCGATTCATTTTGCCAATCTGCGTAACCAGATCACTGGTATAAAAATTAATGCTCCTATCCTTGCTCAACGGTTTTTTATAATTGGTCTCATCACCTCTCACCGCCAGAACATTTTCAATCCCCAAATAATTTAATTCTATCAGGGCATCTTCAGTTTCTTCCTGAGTAAACCCGCGACATAGTAAATGAGCAACAGTATCGATTCTGAAGCGATTCTGAATAATACCACAGATACTGATCGTTCCGGGGCGTTTCTTGCGGATACGTCGCTTAATCGTACCATCGGCTCGTTCTTCGTAGGTGGCTTCAGCAGAGTGGCTGGTTACATCAATATAGGGCGGTTGATAGGGTTGCAGCATTTTGACAATATCAATGATCTCCTGAGCACTTTTACCGCGCGGAGGTGGAATAATTTCATAACTGAACAAGGG
>DAOWAH010000253.1 GCA_030634675.1 Fidelibacterota bacterium | reverse complement strand
CGATAAATCAAACCGCCCCAGACCGGTCTTCATCTGATAATACTGGGTGGAATTATTCCAGGAATCTCTTGGTTGAATTATTCCTGTGAAGGTCATATTGAAGCCGAACGGCACATCGATGCGGGTGGCCGGGACGCCGGTATCTTCGTAGGTTGGGTCCATCAAGTCCTTGCTATTAAACAGGTCGGTGGGATTCCAGGCATAACCCACTCCCGATGGAATCTGCTGGCGGCCCAGGGTCAGATCGAACCGGTCGTGATGAAAGTCCAGATAAGCATTGTCCAGAAATAGGGTGTCGGATAATTGATAGGGTAGTTCGTCGAGTTCGTATGTCAGTGGCACCCCCAAACTGTCGGTGACCAGGTTCCCAGTTTCATCAATTACTGGTAATTCCGGCCAGTAAGATTTATCGATGAATTCCATAAAATTAAAGGTTGAAGCGCCATCATAGTATTTTGACACAATGTTGGCGCTTACACGAATCCGGTCGGAAGGAGCACTGTCCAAATCCAAGCGGAACTTCTGGTAGCCGAAATAGAATTGGTTGTCCGGCAGGCTAAAATAGTCGGCCTCGGCCTCATAGTAGCCGTACCAGTCCACCTGAGCAAACAGCGCGGTGATAAGCATGGTTGTAGCAATTAGTATTCGCATTTTTTCTGCATTCTTGTTATTATCAAATATTGTCAAACATCCCCATTGTCATTCTGAGTCCCGGTGCAAGTGGGGCGAAGAATCTCAAGCAACGTCTTTAATCCCAGAATCTGCCAGAGATACTTCTCCGCCTGCTGGCTGATCAGCATGACAGCGTTATTCATTTCTTCAAATTCCGTTCACTGAAAAAATTGTCATCGAAAGTGATGTCATAAGTCACCTCTACGTATTCCATCACTGTCTGGGTTTTTTCCAGATGATTTTTCATGATCATTTTAAACGGTGTCAAGAAACCTTCGATCTTTCGAATATCTTCCATCAACAACGACTTGGTGAAGGTGCCACCTTCATCATAATAATCGATGCGCACCGGGAATAAATCGCCAGTTCGGGACCAGATCACCATTTTTGAATAGGACAAGTCCTCGGTTTTAGGTGTCATCTCCAGCAACCAGCATTTTTCACCACCCAGCTTATCCGTTCCGGCTATTTTGGGTTTGTAATCCGCACGCCAACTATCGCCGGAGCCCATATCTTCATAGGTAAAGTCGGATCCTTCGAATTTCTGTTTTTTTGCATGGGAGGCCAGCTTGCGTACGCGGTTAGTTCGTTTATTGTACATCCAGATGTTGTCGGAAAAGTCGGTCATCAGCATGGCATTGCCCTTGACCCGACCTGGCGCCCGATAGCGCATCAACTGGTTTTCGCCTTTATTGCCGGCAAATGTTTCGTACTCAAAAGTGCGTAGTTGACCCGAGGTTGTCTCGATCGTCTGTTTCATGATACCCCTGGCATTAACCGGATTCATCAGGTCGATAATCTTGTCCAGCACGGATTTGCCGCTGGGCTCCTGGGCCGTAAGGCCAACAATTAGACTGAGTAAAATGGCAATGATCTTTTTCATTTTTCAATTCCTTTCATGAACGAGCGAATCGCTTCATCTTTAATATTTTCAAAATCCATACGGTCTTTAATCATCAGATATTGCCAGACTAAACCATCGATAAAACCCATAAGCAGGGTAGCTACGCCTACATAATTCATGGTGCGGAATTCACCCTTGGCGACACCATCCTGTAAAATGGCGATGATTATATCACGATATTCGTCGTACATATCAGCCAGGGCGGAAGTACCGGTTTTATGCCAGAGTCCCCGGGCAGCCTGGGCCATTATTTCGGAGACGATCAGTAGGGCATCACCCATATGGACAATCATTCCGATGCTTTCATTCATCAGGCCTGAAATTTTCTCTGAAGGACTAATGGGGGCTGTTGTCAATTCACGCAGGGGTTCGATCATTTGCGAAATAAAATATTCTTCGAGCGCTTCAAACAGTTCATCTTTACTGCGAAAATATTCATAGACGGTGCCTTTACCGATTCCCGCTTCTTTAGCAATATCAGCAATTTTACCGCGCTCGAGGCCGGTGTGGGCGAAAACTTTAATGGCAGCATGGATAATTAAATCTTTTTTAGTCATTCTAATCCTTTATAGTTGACTGACTGGTCGGTCGGAAATTAATATTAATTTATTAACCTTGTCAAGGGGTAATTATTTTAATGGGTTGATAAAAATTAAATAATTGAGAGTGGTGTTAGGGTGTTAAAGTGTTAACGTTCTGGGTTCTGAATTTTAATTTTTTAGTTTTGCTCTAAGCTCCATGCTCTTTGCTCTGGGCTGAAAAAGAATAAACGAATCTCTCAAATTTGGGAGAGGGAGGGAAGGAGGGAGGGAATGAAAGATTCGTTTGTAGGGTGCTATAATGCACACTAAACCCCAATAGTTCCGTTTTATTTACCGGTTGTAAAATATTATTGGGCCAGGATCAACTCCAGCATTTGCTTGTCATCCGGCAGTAAACCGGCTTTCACCAGCCGCGGGGTCAGGGTACGCCAGCGTTCATCAGTCGCGAAAGCTGCTTTGAATAATGGCAGCGATTCATTCACTCTACCTATATCCGCCAGAGTCACAGCTGTCCAAAAAGGCAATTCAGGATTTTCCGGATAAAGCTTGGCCGCCTTATCATACTCTTTCAGGGCCAGCTCAGTTTCCCCTTTTTCCACATATAAGTCACCCTGATTAGCATACTGATAAGCACGGTGAATCCGGATCAGGCGCTTCAGTTCACCCAGTGGATCAGGATGATCTTCGATGCGCAACTCCAGCACCACATCTTTCCAGGGAATCCCCGTGGGCGTTCCCGTGACAATCAACATCGCCGCCGATTGTCTTCCCCGGATATCGCCCCCCTCCGCCTCTGCTGCTTCCAGGGCTACCAGCATCCGGTCGGCCAATCCACCCTTAGCTTCTTCAAAAGCATCCGCCATGGCCGGCCAGACCGTTTCATTTTCCATCAGATTGGCCTGCACCGAATAATTTTTACCGGTCTGGTGTCCGGCAGCCCAGATACAATTTTCACCAGTATGAGCCGCCACTTTGCCATTGATATCGATCATTGCCACTTGGCGAACTTCCGCGTTTTCATCCTCATTTAATAGCTGAATCAGAGCGTCCTCGGCTGAAACACCCTCTTCCATCAAAGACAGGCCTTGGGGACCATAATCCACTTTAACAAAAGATTGAGTCGCTACCGCTCCTACCCCGGCCTTGGCCCACGGCACCAACGAGCCTACCGAAAACAAGTGGCTCTGTACCGCTACTCCCAGTTGGCCGGTTTCTTCATCCAGGGCTACGATCGAATAGGTGGAAACAGGGCGGGTTTGCGGATAAAGCAAT
>DAOWAH010000233.1 GCA_030634675.1 Fidelibacterota bacterium | reverse complement strand
TCCATTCCAAATCGATCTTGGCCTCATTATTCAGAACTTTACCACCGGCAACCTGATCTGAGCACTTCCGGGTATAGATCAGTTGGGTACGGTTATTTGTGACCCTTCTGATAGCATCACCATCCAGATGATCGAAATGTTCGTGGGTGATCAGGATCAGATCAGCGGCGGGTAGAGTGGAATAATCGGCTTCCCCCACGACCGGATCAATATGAATGATCCTGTTATCAAATTCAAACATGAGGCTGGCATGGCCAATAAAAATCAGTTTCAACTCACCACCGGAAGTGGTGATAATATCGGACTCAAATTCCTCCTGCATATTGCCTCCTGAAATCTGGCACAATGTGAAATACAGTAATATCAAAAATAACCTATTCACTTGGCATTTCTCCGCAAGGTTAATTTTGCAAAACCATGGTAAAATCGATTACCGCTTCCAGGTCATTCCCGCTGATTTGTACCGTTGTTGGTTGATAATCAACAATATCATCATCCCTGAATTCGATCAAGCCACTTGTAAAATCACGGCTGAATAACAAAGAATCATTATTATCCAATACAGTGATGTTACCGCTTCCTTTATGATAATTGGTGATAAATAGATTGGTATACAGTACCGCAGTTATATCGGTCAGGTTAATAGACAAGGAGTAGGTATGATTAAAGGAATAATCATCAGCATCCAATAGATATTTGAAACTATCGGTCCAATCTATAATGACAGGGAAATTTTTGGCGACTCCATAGAGTGGTCCTTCTTTATCGGTATATTTTACCAGGAGTAAATCAATTATTCCAGTGAAATTATTACTACGAATTTTCAATTTTTGAGGCATTATTTCAGCCGCCGAAAATAACGGATTGATTATACCATTTCC
The DNA here is from genome assembly GCA_030634675.1 of Fidelibacterota bacterium. The sequence continues at coordinate 2,695 of DAOWAH010000233.1, read as the reverse complement.
AGTAACATCAACCCAAAAAGTCTTTACATTATTTTCAGCATACAACTCGATAAATGCCGTATCTCCTCCACTGTACCCAGTGATAATAAGCGAAATTGATAGAAAATCTACCGAATCGACAAAACTGAGCTCCAGCGGATAGCTTTCTTCAAAAGTATACTTGTTGGCCTTGAGATTTAAGGTGAAGGCGTCCTTGGTATTGATCACCGCTGGAAGGTTTTCCAGCAGGCCATCATCGTATTCCTCCGGTCCCACACAAGCAATTATTGAAATCAGACACAGTATACACAAAAACGTACACACCTTCCGCACTCTAATGTTTTGCACGTTTTTCAATCCTCCAGTAGGTCCGGTTCCTGCTCAAGTTGCAGGCCGGTAATTTTATCCATTGGTTTCTGTAGTTGGTTGCTGCGGGTAGTCACCAGATCATCATAATGATTCTGTACGGCGCTTAGTGATTTACCCAGCGCTTCAATTTTTTCATTGAATTTCAGCCACTGCTGCTTGAAATCCTGTACTAATTGCTGCATTTCCCCGGCCTGTGTTTCCATGGCAAAATTGTCCACCGTTTGGCGGATCAACGACAATACGGCATAGAGCGTTACCGGCGAGCACAGGATGATCTTTTTGGACAGGGAAAAATCGATCAATTTATTATCCTCCCGGTTAAGGAAGGCGTAAATACTCTCATTGGGGATAAACAACAGCACGTAGTTAACGGTTCCCCCGGCCGGATCAATATAATCACGCTTGGCGATAGTGTTGATGTGAAAACGTACATCCTTTAGGAATTGCTTTTTTTCACTATCCCGTTCTTCATCTTTTTCGGCAGCTACATACTTCTCGTAATGGGCCAGCGGAAATTTCACATCCATGTTGATGCGTTTATCGTGAGGCAGTAAAAATGTGTAATCGGGGCGGGTTCCACCTTCGACAACTTGTTTATTATAATTAATCCCTTCCACCAGACCGATAAAATTAAGGATATCCTCCACCATCCGTTCGCCCCATTGACCGCGGGCCTGGGAACTGGACAGAATTTGCCGTAATTGCCCGGTAGTATCGCTTAATTTGGAAATCCCCTGTTGCGATTCTTTCAGATGCCCTTGCAATTCCGCTGTCTGCCGGTTAAGGTGTTCCAACTGGATTTTCATATCCTTAACCGTATTATCGATTAATTTTTTCTTCTCATCCAGTTGACCATCGGATGACTTCAGCAGGGTATCAAACTGACTGCGGGCCAGATCTAAAAATATTTTCTGATTTTCAGACAGAGCTTCCTTGGATAGACTGCCGAAAGCATCTTCCAATTGCTTTTGATTGGCCTGGACCGCTTGCATTTCCCGCTGGCGAACAAACCAGATCAGGATGCCCCCGCTGATAAATCCAATTATGAATAGTATGATTCCAGTATATATTGACATATCAAAAAATACGGAATCGCCGGGAAATGCAAAAGAGTTAGAATGGGAAACTGGGTTATCAGCAGACCCTATTTATATCTTCAAAGATTATCAAGAATTTGATGGATTAGCTCTTTTCTGTCCCAAGGTGCAACGAAAATAATAGATTTTATCATCACCAATTTTTAGGGATTGATGCACCAATCAGACTCCGCTACCAGGATCTGAAAAAACCTGATTATTATCCCAGGGCAGCATACCAAACCACTGCAGGGCTGGTGAGAATTATTTATTCAATGATATTGTAGAGACAACTCTTGAGAGTTGTCCCTACGCAAAATATTGTCATTTCGAATCTCGGAATCTCAGGAATGAGAAATCTGCAATATCTGGGAAGTAATACTAAGTTAATTTAAAGTTTGGAGTTATATCAAAGTAGATATCTCACCCGCCTAATGGCGGATTCGATATGACACTAACAATAAAAAATCAATGGAAAACCACGCTCCGAGCTTTAGCTATTTCTATTCTACCGTAACACTTTTCGCCAGATTGCGGGGTTGATCCACGTTACAACCGCGATAAACAGCGAGATGATATGCTAATATCTGCAACGGGATGGTTGCTACGATCGGGAAAATTATACGATGCATTTCGCCTACTTCAATAATAAAATCCGATACTCGCTCCAATTCGGGGCAGCATTTATCAGTTATCGCTATTACCCGTCCATGGCGCGCTTTTACTTCACATATATTTGAGATGATCTTGTCAAAAGTCCGATCGTGGGGAGCAATAACAACCACGGGCATTTTTTCATCAATCAGGGCAATCGGGCCGTGCTTCATCTCGGCCGCCGGGTAGCCTTCCGCATGGATATAGGAAATTTCTTTACATTTCAATGCTCCTTCCAGGGCAATTGGGAAATTTAAACCACGCCCGAGATAGAGAAAATTATCAGCCTGCTGGTTTTCTTTGGCTACCTGTTTGATTTTAGCGGCTTGAGCCAGCGTATTACGCACCAGCTGATCGATTGAATCCAGTGCGTTAACGAGCGCAACTCCGGTGTCCAATGACAATCCGCGGCGGCGGCCTAGGAAAAGCGCTAACATAAGCAAAACAGTAACCTGAGCAGTAAAGGCTTTAGTAGATGCTACACCAATTTCCGGTCCGGCATGGGTATAAACGCCACAATCAGTCTCCCGAGCAATAGAACTGCCGATCACATTGCAGATACCCATTGCCAGCGCACCCTGTTCGCGAGCTTTTCTAATGGCAGCCAAAGTAACGGC
>DAOWAH010000230.1 GCA_030634675.1 Fidelibacterota bacterium | reverse complement strand
TCATCAATATCATATTTGGAATTATTAACTGTCTAACGATTTTTGTGATGGCTATCCCAATTGTGGTAGTGGGAGTTATAATGATCCTGATGGGTACCAAACTCAATTCTGCTACTGCCCATTTCCGCTACGGATTATACCAGAAAGATTCCGTCAGTTTTGTTGAAGGCCTGAATCAGGTAAGACATTACCTGCTGTATAACGGCATTCTGATGCTCATGATGGTAGTGCTGCTCGCAATTCTAATCATGGTTGCCCTGTTTGCCGGTGAAGCCATCAATGAACTGATGCAGGAATACCAGAATTATATGTAAGCGAATCGCCGGTCAAAAGGATTCAACGGGGGCTGCCACTTCCCTTTGATTGTTGATTCTTTCGTCCACCAGCTTGATCAGATCGTCCAGGTCCTTCACCTTATCCATTTCCGGTCCTGCAATCAATATTTCCGTTCTGCCATTCTGCTGCAGCACGGCAGCCGGCAGGGCCAGGTTTTGTAATCTGGGATGGTCCTCTAATTGATCCTTATGTAAAAATAGCGTCGGCATAGCCAGGGATTTCAGGTATTCTGCCCAGGCTTTTTCCATTCCCAGGTTGGAATAAGTTATGCCGCACAGGCTGCAGGGATAAGTTGCGGGCGATACGATTTTATGCACATAGTCGGACACGGCATTAAAAATACCACTATCGGCATTGTAGATAAAAATTAATTGCTCGGCGGGAGCATTGGTTTTGGACTGCAGGCCGGCGACAGTGAATAATCCGGTTAATAGTGCCATTGTAATTCCAAATTTTTTGAGGGTTTTCATAATATACCTGTATTTATCACAGACCTATTTTAATCAGCCTGGAATATCTACAGTGTCCGATTCCCGACAGTATTGACAAATGCCGATATTATTAGACAGCTATCAAGTAAAATTGTATTAATAAACCATACTAAAAGACAGCGCTGACTGGCCACCGGTGCTGTCTTTCAAGCTTCTATATTTGTTCGAAATCAGGAAAAAGGGAATAATTTTCCCGGGGAAAGCGGTTATTGAATAACTTCGTCTACTGCCTTATCGACTTCTTCCTTTATTTTTTCCGCCGCTTTATCCTTGGCTTCCTCGGCCTTTTCTTTTAGCATCTCTTTGCCCGGATCGATTACTCCTTCTTGTACCGATTTCTTAATATCATCAAGACTGGTTGGTACTTCCTGCCCCGTGTATACCAGATAACCGATAAACAGCACGAAAATTGCTATTACGAAAACGGCCAGTTTTACCAGTTTTTTTACTAATCCAATCACGATTATCAGGGCCAGAACAACTGCACCGGCGAGATAGACAGGATTGGAAGTCAGAGTTTCGATTAATTGTCCTAACATTTATTTATTTTTCCTTCGGTTAATGATTCCCGTTTTTTGTTCATATTCCTCAATTAGTTCCATCACCAGAGGATGATCCGGCATTTCCAACGTCATTGCTTCCAGATACCCGGATTTTTTGACGATCTGATTATTAGCATCCACCTGGATTTTAATAATTCCCACATAATAGCCTTCTTTCCCCGCCTGAGCAATCAGTACATTATTGATCTCCTGGGCGGACCGCAAACTGGTTTGACTATGGGCACCGATGATGATGTCAATCCCTGGCAGATTTGCCGCCAGTTTTAGATCGCGATCGTAGCCCTGGTGAGTCAGCAATAAAATGATATCAGCTTTTTGTTCCAAATCTTTTATTTGCTGTGTCACAACTTCGTTTAAATCCTGCAGGTCAATTGCTGATTTAACAGACTCGGGATAATATTTTATCGCCACTGGTCCTACAACCCCCAGAATTGCAATTTTGATGCCATCGCGCTCAACAATTAGATGCGGTCGCGATTTTTTAATGCGAGGCCGGCTGACGTTAGTATTAACGATCGGAGCATCAATCCGCTTGATCATATCTGCAATATAGTCTGCGCCGTGGATCAGTTCCTGGTCGCCCAACAGGATGGCATCATAGGGAATATGGCTGTAGGCAATGCTGGCCAGGCTGTCTTTGACAGTCTTCCCGGTCAGGGAAATGATATCACCGCTGTCTACGATTATGGTATTGGGGTGGTCTTCCAACCAGGTTTTAATGAAAGCGGCGCGCTTTTCAATTGCTCCGTAGGGGTGATCAGCACAATAACAATTTTCCAATGCTCCATTGGTGTTGTTGGTGTGCAAAATATACAGGTTCCGGTCAGTCCCGAAAACCAGGTTGAATATCATCAGCATTACAACAATAATATTGCGCGGCATAGTACTCATCTTTGTTTATCAGATCGATTGAATATAAACAGGATTTTCCATAATTGTCGGCTAACATTTTAAAAATTACTCAGTCAGTGATCTGAGATACGTCATTGAAATTCAAACTGGTAATTCGACTGCCCATTATAATTTCAATCGCGCTGATCCGGTACTTACTTATTATTTTCAATGTGATTAGTTTTGTTCATGATCAAAACCGCAATTACCGCTGTCTTTATCGCGATTTTCCTGTTTTTTACCAGCGCTTACATCGCTTTACGTATGGGCGCTTTGCCCTGGCCAATAATATTCTCAATAATTACAGCATCCGGGATATTAAAATTAACCGGACACTTAAACTCCCATTCCGTGAATACCGCCCAGGCCGGCGGTTCTATCGGTGGCTTAATGGCCGCAGCCGTGATTTTTACTTTACCAGGATTGATTCTTACCAATCCCGATCAGGTTTCGCTGCTGTGGCTGACATTATTGGCCGGCTCCAGTGCAACCCTGGGTATTGGTTTATCAATCCCCTTGCGGGAAGAATATGTCATCCGCCAGAATCTGTCTTTTCCGGCGGGACGGGCCGGCGGTGAAATTATCAAAGCCGGATTTGAGGGTGACCAGCGCTTTAAATATATCATCATTTTTGGAACTGCCGCCGCCTTGTTTACCCTGGTCAGAGATGCGCTTGGTTTCGATTTCGTAACCCTTGGCTCAGTCGCTGGGATGCCGGTACTGATCCTGATTATGCCCATGGTGATTGCTACCGGACTGATCCTCGGTCCGGCCAATTCCCTTTCCTGGGGCGCTGGTGGATTACTATCACTGATCGGATTATTTGTCATTCCCGGATTATTGCCGAAATTTGCTGAAAACTCGAATCTGGTTTTACAGAATGTGGGTATGGGATTGGTCATCGGCTCAGGAATCGGCTATATCCTGTTTCACAGCCGGTTGAAGGCTGGTTTTCGCGGTATCTGGCTGCAACAGCAACCCTGGACCTGGGGGCTGGCGCTAATCAATTTCCTGATTTTGACATTGGCCGGTGTACCAGTCTGGGCAGCAGCGCTGGGCCTGATTCTCACTTTTATCGCAGTGAATCTGGCGAGTCGGATGACCGGCGTAACTAATATCGATCCATTGGAACAATTCGGCCTGTTGGCAACCCTGTTGATCGTTTTTATCTTTGGAATATTTAATTTGAATATTTCGCTCGAATCCCGTTATTTATTGACATTTTCAATCGCCATGGCCACAGCTATCGCCGGTGATATCGGCCATGATTACCGGTCAGCGGAAATTGTGGGAACCGACTATCGCAAAATTATCAGGATCGATTTGATTGCT
>DAOWAH010000177.1 GCA_030634675.1 Fidelibacterota bacterium | reverse complement strand
GGAATATTTACAATTTTGGTCTGGGAATCGGAGATGGTGATAACGCCAACAATGGTTTATTCTACACCCGCCGGATCGGTCGCTCACCACATAATTATGCTGAGCATGATGATGGCTATGAGACTAATCCGACTGCTACGACGATTCTAACGGCCGGAAAGCTGAGCGGCAAAACCAGCAACGGCTGGTCCATTGGGGTTATGGATGCTCTGGCTAATAAAGAAACCGGGAAAGTGGAGTTTGAAAATGACAGCTCATTTACAGAAGTTGTGGAGCCGCTGACCAATTATTTTGTAACCCGCCTGCAGAAGGATTTTCGTGAAGGTAATACCACTGTTGGTGGTATGTTTACGGCTACTAACCGGAAAATTGACACGCCCGATTTGAATTGGCTCCATTCCGATGCATACGGTGGCGGTCTTGATATCAATCATCGCTTTCTTGATAGCAAATATCTCTTGGAAGCGGCAGTTGCTGCTACCAATGTAATCGGGTCCCAGGAAGCACTTCTGGAAACTCAGGCCGGTTCATCCCATTATTACCAGCGACCCGATGCAGGACATCTGTCCGTGGACTCCAGCAAGACGAACCTGCAGGGTTACGCCCACAAACTGGCGATCTGGAAAATGGGCGGCGATCACTGGCGATATATGATTGGAGAACAGGTCACTTCACCGGGTTTCGAACCAAATGATATCGGGTATAATCGGGAAACCGATGAACAAGCCATTTTCGCCTGGGCTCAGTATCGCGAGGATAATCCCGGTAAATACTTCCAAAGCTATCGCTATAATTTCAACATCTGGCGGGGAAGTTCTTTCGGGAGCGAATCACCAAATTATGGTGGTAACATTAATATCAACAGTATCTTAAAAAGTTACTGGAATATCGGTGGCGGTTTAAATATTGGTGGACCAGCCTGGCATCGCTATGCCCTCTGGGGCGGACCCACCCTGCGGATGGATACTAATATGAACAGCTGGATTAATCTCGGAAGTGATCACCGTAAACCAGTCACAGCCAATTTCCAGGGCTATTATGGTGGGCAGACTACCGGATCCCGTTTCTATGGAATTAATCCCAATATGACCTGGCGACCCACCAATAACTTTTCAATGCGCCTCTTTTTATCATATCGCGTATTGGATGATAACTGGTCCACCTGGGGTGATTATGAAGTGATTGTGGATGAGCAGGATCCAAACTCAACTGGTGACTACTTAATGTCGGACATTCTACAGAAAACGCTTTCTGCCACCCTGCGACTGGATTTCACCATCAGGCCGAATCTTACAATCCAATTCTATGGGTCACCATATGTCTCAGCCGGTAAATTTTTCAATTTCAAGAAAGTGGTCGATGCCCATTCCAATAGTTTTGATGAACGATATGAAGAATATGTTAACGGCGAGACGACTTTTGATGCAGAGAATGACGAGTGGCTGATCGATTCTGACATGGATGGAATTACCAATTATACAGTAGGTAATTATGATTTCAATTATAAGCAGTTTAATTCCAATATGGTAGTACGCTGGGAGTATTTGCCTGGCTCCACTCTATACCTGGTCTGGTCAAATGGTTCCGCCGAGTACCTTGAAGGCATGGGCATGGGAAAAATGAAATTCCTGTCCGATGTAAAAAGTATTACCAAACTGGACGCTGAAAATATTGTGATGTTGAAATTCAGTTACCTGCTTAATATATAAATAGTATTTCATAACAAAAATTACTGCCTTGCTGTGTAAAACACAGTGAGGCAGTTGTTATTTGCCTGCTATCAACCATATTGTGCGCAATTTAAAACAACTGCTTTTATCAGGTTTCCTGATTTCAATAATCATTACCGCCCAACCATCGGATGATTCGGCACCAGAATTAACAGCTTTTCGTCTTAATTCGCCTATAATAATAGATGGTGTCCTGAATGAAAAGCTGTATCAGACAGCTCCTTTTAGTTTATTCATCCAGGCTGCTCCGGATAATGGTGTACCTGCTACCGAACAAACAGAAGTTTGGGTTGGATTTGATGATGCCTCCATCTATGTCGGTGCCCGTTTATGGGACAATCATGCAGACTCAATAATAACCAGAATGGCTCGTCGTGATGCCAATTTTAATTCTGATGAATTTCAGGTTGCGATTGATTCCTATTTCGATAAACGCTCCGGATATTATTTTGTTGTCAATCCTTCCAATTCTATTCAGGACGGTACGATTTTCAATAACAGCAGTTTCGATGATACCTGGGACGGCATCTGGGAAAGTGCCGTGACACAGGATAGCCAGGGCTGGACGGTTGAGATCCGCATACCATTTTCCCAACTAAGGTTCAATCTGGCAGCGGAAATATCTATGGGTTTAGGATTCGGACGCATGATAAAGCGTAAAAATGAACACAGTCTGTCTTTCAGTTCCCCCCGTGGCAATCCTGACATGGCTTCCCGGTTTGGTAAACTTATCGGAATCAGGAATATCAAGCCACCAAGGCGGATTGAGGTTATTCCATATGTTACCTCTAATTATGCGAATTTACCGACCGAGTCTGATAATCCGTTTTACAAGGGACATGATCAAAATTTCGACCTTGGCACCGATTTGAAATTCGGAATTGGCAATAATCTCACTGTCGATGCTACTTTGAATCCTGATTTTGGTCAGGTAGAGGTTGATCCGTCAGTTATAAATCTTACGGCATATGAAACATTTTTCGATGAGAAACGACCATTCTTTACCGAAGGAGCCAGTATATTCTCATTTGGCAGTGGAGGACCGTCAAACCGAATGGGATTCAATTTCGCTCACCCCCGTTTTTTCTACAGCCGGCGAATCGGGCGGTATCCCCAGAGAGAGGTGGACAGCGATGGTTGGATCGACATGCCCCCAGCCACCGATATTTTGGGCGCCGCCAAAATCAGTGGTAAACTACCCAGTAATCTTTCAGTTGGCAGTCTGAGCGCTTTTACCCAGCGCGAATTTGCCCGGGTGGATGAAGATACGACCGAATTCGAGGTCGAAGTCGAACCTCAGACCAGCTATAATCTGGTGCGGGTTCAAAAGGAACTTCAAAATGGCATCCATGGAATTGGAGGTTTAGCCACATATATTACCCGCAGCTTTGGCGACCAGGATTTACGGGAGGTCCTGGCTGATGATGCTATAGGCATTGGTATCGACGGTTACACATTCTTCAATGAGAACCGGAATTGGGCCATGTCGGGCTGGTTTGGCTATACCCAGGTCAATGGTACAACTGACCGGATTACGGCAATTCAGGAAGCCTATAATCATTATTTCCAGAAACCGGATGTATCCCATGTTAACGTAGATAACAAGTTAACTACTCTCAGAGGCTGGGCATCTCGTTTCGAATTGAATAAGGAAAAGGGACATATTCGGATAAATAGCGCCCTGGGTATCATATCGCCCGGATTTGAAACCAATGACATGGGAATCAATTTTCGCTCCGACCAGGTCAACAAACATCTGGCGGTGGGATATGACTGGTATGATCCAGGCGAAATTTTCCGATTCAAGTCTTTGATGACCGCCTATATGAGTAATCATAATTTTGCCGGTGATAAGATCAATGAAATGGTTTTTCTATTTGGTCATTTTCAGTTTCTTAATTATTATGGAATTCATTTCATTACCGGTGTTGGTCCAAGGACGCTGGATGACGCAAAATTGCGCGGCGGGCCAATGGTCAGTTCTCCGGCAGGTTCATGGTTTGAGGTTGGGGCCTATAGTGACAGCCGTAAAAATGTTTCGGTTGAACTGGAAGTTGAAGGATCCCAGGGTGAGAATGGCTCTAACGACATTAATTACGATCTTTCAGTCGAAACCAAGCTGGGCACCCGGATGACTATGCGTATCACTCCGGAATATACCACCAGCCACTCTGTAGCGCAATTTGTGATGAGCATCGACGATCCACTGGCTGACACAATGTATGGTACCCGCTATATCTTCGCTCAATTGGATCAGAAAACATTTGAGACATCGTTACGCTTTGATTATACATTTACACCCCGCTTGACCTTCCAGGCCTATTTCCAAGGCTTGTTAGCCGTTGGTGAATATAGCGATTACAAGGAATTTGCCAAACCGCGCTCACTGGATTATATCCATTATGATGAAGAAGGGCTGGTAATACGTGAAAATGAGCAAGATGGCGAGTATTATGTTGAAAAGCCGAAACAGCCAATGGAACACGAAATAGATGATGATTTTAATGAAAAATACCTGGTCGGCAGTGCTGTTTTGCGCTGGGAATTCAAACCGGGATCGATTTTGTATGTGGTCTGGACCAGCAATACTTATAATGACAATAATCCCGGCGATTTTAAATTTTCACGGGATTTGAAAAATCTCTGGAAAACCAAGACTGACAATATCTTAGCCATTAAACTGACCTGGTGGATCGGGCGTTAAGGTTTTTCCCAAACCGAAACCTGGTCAATTAAATCAGGGAAAAAAGCCATAAATCCG
>DAOWAH010000427.1 GCA_030634675.1 Fidelibacterota bacterium | reverse complement strand
TAAGATAGCTTCGGAAGATCAGGATGAATTGCTGGTGGCGGAGTTTGATCTAGACATGATTGATGAAGCCCGCGAGACCTGGCAATTTTATCGCGACCGCAGACCCGATTCCTATTCTGATTTAACCGCACCCTGATAAAAGGAGAAAACCATGGACAGTCAGGAAATACGGGAGCAACACAAAGAATTCCTTTTTCCGGCAGTGAAGAATTTCTACCGGGAACCACTAGTTGTTTCCAAGGGGCAGGGAGTTCATGTTACTGACAGGGATGGTAAACACTACCTGGATTTTTTTGGTGGTATTCTCACCGTCTCTTTGGGACATGCCAATGAAGAAATCAATGAAGTAGTGATCGCCCAGCTAAAACGATTGAGTCATATTTCAACCCTGTACCAGGTGGAATCGGTGGTCAGCCTGGCGGCCAGTCTGGCACGGATCACGCCGGAAAATCTGAAGAAATCATTTTTCACGGCCTCCGGGACCGAAGCGGACGAAACAGCGGTGATGATGGCCCAAATATATACCGGTAACCAGGAATTTATTGTGCTGCGCTATTCTTATTCCGGGCGATCAGCATTAGCTCAATCCATGACGGCCCATTCGAACTGGCGAGCCTTACCAACTCAGGTGGCGTCGATTAAACATGCCCTTTCACCGTACTGCTATCGCTGTCCATTGAAAACCAGCTATCCGGCTTGTGGGGTAGCCTGTGCCGAAGATGTGGAGGAATTGATAACCACAACCACCACAGGTTCAATCGCCGGAATGATGGTAGAACCAATCCTGGGAGTGGGTGGATTTATCACACCACCGTCAGAGTATTTCAAGATCGTAGCGGAGATAGTGCGACGTTACGGCGGCGTCTTTATCTCGGATGAAGTGCAGACCGGGTTTGGGCGCACCGGGCGAATGTTCGGGATCGAGCATTCTGGTGTCCAGCCGGATATGATGACCATGGCTAAGGGAATTGCCAATGGATTACCGCTGGGTGCTGTAATCGCCACAGACGAAATCGCCGATTCCCTGAAAAAAAATAGTATCTCCACGTTTGGTGGTAATCCGGTGGCCTGTGCCGCCGCCAATAAAGTCATTGAGATTGTCGAGCGTGATAATCTGGCGGTTAACTGTGAGCGACTGGGAAAGGTTTTACGAACCGGATTGCTGCAAATCCAGGAAAAATATCCCCGGGAAATCGGTGATGTACGGGGGATGGGTCTGATGCAGGCCATCGAACTGGTTGTGGACGAAACCAAACAGGACCGAACCCCGAATTCTGAGTTTGCCGATAGATTGATGGAAGAAACCAAAAAACGGGGTTTATTGATTGGCAGGGGGGGATTGTACGGGAACGTTATCCGGATATCGCCTCCAATGAATGTCACCCAAAATGCGATCGAAGAAGCAATCAGTGTTTTGGATGATAGTCTCGATGCTCTATGTTTATAAAATTAGTTCATCAAAATACTATATCCCCAAAAATTTTGGGTGGCGACGAATGAATTTTTAGGGATACGGAAAGTAAGTTAAAATACAGCATAATTATAATCGATTTATGAACAAGGATTAACGATTTTAGAAATATTAAGTTAAAGACAGATGGATAAACATGATTTAGAGGAAAGATTAATTGAATTTTCAGTTTTAATCATTGAAATAGTAAATGAAATGCCAAATAAAAAAGCTGGAAATCATCTGTCTGGTCAATTACTTCGATCAGGCACTTCATCAGCATTAAATT